>JAYUWA010000345.1:0-5144 GCA_043753795.1 Bacteroidota bacterium
GATAAGGCGCAGATAGGCGCTTCCTATATTTAGACTTTAAGCATATGATGAGCATCACTTAATTGAAAACAGATTCCGTGATTTGGTTAGCTGATACAATTATTGGCGCATCTATTTAAAGCTCTTTAATTACTTTCACAAGATCTGCGCCTTATCTGCGGATTTATCTGCGAGATCTGCGGGACAAAAAATTACCTACGGAATTGCGATGCCACTATCCCCGCCGCCACCGCAACATTCAACGAATCAGGCAAACCGTTCTTAGCATTTGAAAAAATTGGAATGGTCAATGCTTTAGTAATGTACTTTTCTACTTCTAATGAAATACCATTTGATTCATTTCCTAAAACAATAAATCCGGAAGAAGAAAGCTCGGCTGTGAAAATATTTTCGCCTTCCATTAGTGTTCCAAATACAGGTAATTTATTTTGTGCAAGATTGTCTCTGAAAAGTTCTGTCAATTCTGTATAGACAACTTTCAAATGAAAAAGTGAACCCATTGAACTTTGTACGACTTTCGGATTAAAGCAATCGACTGAATCGTTTGAACAAATGATCTCATCAATTCCAAACCAATCTGAGATCCTACAAAGTGCACCAAAATTTCCGGGATCTTTTATTCCATCTAAAACTAATTTTAATCCTGACGACATATTTACTTCTACATCTGTCGGTGGCATTTCTACTACTGCTAACACCGGAGATGCAGTTGTAAGCGCTGTGATCTTAGACATTTCGTCTTCGGTACAAACTTCGCAATTGATCTCACCGGATAAGCGATTCCGATTGATGTACTCCGGAGTTGCAAAGATCGTGAGCACTTTCCATCCACTCAATAAAAGATCTGCAACAATTTTTTCTCCTTCAACAATAAAAACATTTTCAAGATTGCGGAATTTTTTATGATGAAGTGCTGTGACTTCTTTAATACGATTCTTAGAGAGCATTTCAGGCTTTTGTTAAATTGAAAACGGAAATTTCCGGCAATATACCAACTCTGCCCGGATATCCGAGAAAACCTAAACCTCTGTTCACATATAATTTCTGATGCTCGTACTCATAAAGATCAGCCCATTGTTTGTAAACATATTGAACGGGACTCCATTTAAAACCGGGAATCTCTATACCAAACTGCATACCATGTGTATGTCCGGAAAGTGTAAGGTCGATGAATTTATAATCGTTTGTGATCTCCGTATTCCAATGCGATGGATCATGCGATAAAAGAATATTTACGCCCTGAACTTCAAAATTTTCAGTTGCAATTTTCATATCTCCATAGCGGGAAAAATTTCTTTTGCTAGAATAATTCTCTACTCCGATCAAGCCGATCTTCGCACCATTTTTTTCAAGGTACGTATGTTCATTCAGCAACAACTTCCATCCCACTTCACCATGAAACGATTTCATTTTCTCCAGATTCTCGATCTTGCTGTTTAGATCAGGCCATTTATAATAATCACCATAATCGTGATTCCCTAAAATTGAAAATACGCCATGCGGAGCTTTTAATTTTCGAAAGATCTCAGCAAAAGGTAAAGCCTCAGTATGGCGATCGTTAACAAGATCTCCGGTAATAAAGATCACATCGGGTCTTTCCTCCATAATCAATTCGACAGCACGGGCAAGATGTTCTGTAGTATTAAAACTTCCTGTATGCAGATCGGAGATCTGAATCATCTTCAATCCTTCAAATTCTTCGGGCAGATCTTTAAATGCTATTTTTGTTCTGTGGATCTTGTAATCATAAGCGCCTTTCAACATTCCATAAATAAGAGAGAAGAATGGAATTGCGCCAACGATGAAACCTGTTTTGACAAGGAAATCCAGCCTCGAAACTCGTAGTGACTCATTCACCTCTGAAGACGAAGAAAATTTTATAGCAAGCCATCCGAAAACATATCTGAAAAGACGGATGATATCATCAAGAAGCATAAATACTGTGATGAAAATTTTCGTTAGATAAATAACGAAGATCATAGCAAAAGTATAGACCCGTAATGCCTTCGGCCAGGTATGCCAGTCGATCACCTGACCAAGTAAGAGTATAGCTATAGCCAATGCAGATATAGTCCAGTAGATCCAGACAACCATGCGTTGTGTAGATATACTTCTGCTTTGCATCAATAATTTTACACCCTGAAAGACGTAAAGATCGATCAGGAACAGAATAACTGCGACTATTAAAATACGATAGGACATAAAAACGGTATGGATTTCTTACTTAGACGAAGACGAAATTGGTTAAATTAAATTGCACAGAAAGTTGAAATTTCACAATGCTCAAACTTTCAAGTATAAAAAACCACGCTTCACGGATTTAATCTATCAAGTTTCCACTTTCCTGATCTTGCCTTAGTAAAAAGCAAACGATCATGTAATCTACTTGGCCGGCCTTGCCAGAATTCAATTTCCAAAGGCTTAACACGATAACCGCCCCAATGTTTCGGACGGGGAACTTTTTCCCCTTCAAATTCAGCAGAAAGTTCTACAAATCGATCTTCCAATTCCTGACGGCTTGACAACACTTCGCTTTGATGAGAAGTCCATGCACCGATCTGACTTTCCCGTGGGCGAGAATTGAAATATGCTTCTGAATTTTTCTCAGGAAGCTTTTCAATAACACCACGGATTCGAACCTGCCGTTGAAGTTCAGGCCAGAAGAAATTAAGAGCAACTTTTTTGTTCTCTTTCATTTCATGGGCTTTTGCGCTCTTATAATTGGTAAAAAAATTGAATCCGTTTTTATCCAGATCACGCAGTAATACAATCCGGGAGTCGACTTTGCCTTTTTTGTCAGCAGTAGAAAGTGTCATAGCTGTAGGTTCATTGACCTTTGCGTCAAGTGCATTTTGCATCCAGACATTAAACTGACTGAATGGATTCTTTTTTACCAGCTTTTCATTTAAGTTACTTTGGTTGAAATCGACGCGGATGCTGAAGATTTCTTTTTGAAGTTTTTTCATATTCGGGAGTACAAACATCGTAAAAAATAGGTGAGAAAAAGTGACCAATAGCCTGAATAAAAGCGAAAAAGGTCATATAGAACCGGCAAAGGTCACTTTTGTACAAAATATCCACTTTTCAAAACATCATCAAAATGAAAGGAATTGCAAGTAATAATAAATGGCATGTAAGTTTTACTCCGAAACTGCCAAAACACCGTAAGTTAAATATGGTAAAATGTAACATATTCTGCTTGTTGACATGAACAGAATCAAATCAACACATCAAACCTGTTTAATTTAAAATTACATGAGAAAGAAAATTGTACATCTTGATCCTGAAGTCGGCAGAATACTAATTTCAGAGCCCTTTTTACTGGACTCTTATTTTAAACGTGCAGTAATACTTTTGGGTGAACACAGTGAAGAAGGAACAGTAGGTTTTATTTTAAACAAGCCAACTGACCTGCTATTAAATGATGCATTGGAAGACTTTCCGCCCTTTGATGCTCCTCTGTATTTTGGTGGTCCGGTTCAAACAGACACAATACATTTTCTGCATACGCTAGGACAAAAACTGGAAGGCAGTAAAGAGATTTTACCCGGAATATTTTGGGGTGGCGATCTGGAGACCTTAAAACTGTTGATCGATACCCATCAGGTGACTAAGAATGATATCCGCTTTTTTGCAGGGTATAGTGGTTGGGAACCTAAACAATTAACAGAAGAACTAAAGGGTCATACCTGGTTGATTTCAAATTGTAAAAAGGACTTTGCCTTCTCTGAACATCCTGAAGATTTGTGGGGTGAGGTGCTAAAAACTATGGGTAGTCAGTATGCAATACTGGCCAATTTTCCGGACGATCCTAGTCTTAACTAAGACTGAAAAAAGATATAATTAACGTTTGTTTAAGACAAGGGCCTTTCTTCGGAGAGGCCTTTTTTATTTTCGTAAATCGCATAACAATTTTAACTTTGCATTGAATTCAATCACTACTCTCCTACGTAGTTTAACCTTTCATAAACAAATGATTAAAACTTACTTAAAATCACTCTTCTTTTTATTCCTTCTATTATCTTCTATCTTTTCCAAGGCAGGAGAAATTGCCAACCTGATCAATCGGATCTCCGAAAGAAATTCATATGTATGGCCTGACCAGAAAATCTTTTTCGAATTACCTGCAAATGTCCGGGAAGTCAGTCAATCGGTTTTGGCTTACCACTTGCTTCAACCCAATTCAGAAGAATTCAAAAAAATCATCAAGAATAAACCCCAGACACTTCGTCTGACTTTCCCTGATCCGAATTCCGGAGGTTATATCATAGTACTTGTTTCGGCAAAGGAAATTTATTCATCTGATTTTAAAATTACGACCAGTGATAATTCAAAGGCGCCTCATTTAGAGAAAATGAATTACCAAGGAATAGTAGAAGGAAAAAATAATTCTTTTGCTGCAATATCAATTTATGAAAATGAATTTATGGGCTTGATATGTGATGAGAGAGGAAATTACAATATAGGTAAGTTAAAGAACGATCAGGAAAACATTCACATCATTTATAATGATAAAGATCTTACAAAAGTAAATCCTTTTGTTTGTGGTACGAGTGGGGATTTCAAAACAAAAAAAAGTAATCAAAGAACAAGCGGCGGGACTACATCAACAAATTCTATAAACTGCTTGAATCTTTATTGGGAAACAGATCAGGATATTTTTGTTGACAAAGGTTCAACACTTGCAGTGAACACTTATATCAATGGTTTATTCAATCAAGTAAATGCATTGTATACAAATGATGGTATCTCTATCAATCTTCAGACATTGTTTATATGGACAACATCTGATCCATTCACAGGACCAACAACCGGAAACTATCTGTCGCAATTTGGATCAAACCGCACCTCATTTACAGGAGACCTTGCACACCTTCTCGGTTATGACGGCGGTGGCGGAGTTGCTTATCTCGATGTAATATGTGACGGATCTGCCAATTTCAGAATGGGCTACAGCGGAATTGATCCGACTTACAATAATGTTCCAACTTATTCATGGTCCGTAGAAGTTGTCTCTCATGAACAAGGCCATAACATGGGATCAGAACATACACATGATTGTGTATGGAATGGAAACAACACTGCAATTGATGGTTGCGGACCTGCTTCAGGTTATGCATCGAATCCGGGAGGTTGTTCGCAAG
>JAYUWA010000346.1:0-5142 GCA_043753795.1 Bacteroidota bacterium
TGTGTTAATCTTTTAAACGAAATATTAAATTGGGCAGTCGGAGAGGATGAGATCGCTTCGGTGAATCTTTTTATCTGTGAAGTCAATATTGAAATCCTACTGATGAACGGTACGATATTGAATGATGATGTTGAAGCATATTTGACAGATTGTGACGGAAGCACGGCCAGAGTTAGAAATCATTCAAAAGTACTTGATCAACTCAATCCACCTAAACAAGAAATGGAAGTTGAAGTTTACAATAATTCAGAATCCGGTTTTGTTGAGATCAAAACCAATGCAGAAAATGGACATCTGGTCATGTTGAATTCAATCGGTGAAGTTGTTCATCAAACAGATCTTATTTATGAAGTAACGATTGATGTCAGCTCATTAAGCAAAGGAATTTATTTTATCAATACAACAAACACTTCCTCTGGTGAAAGTGTGATTAATAAGGTTGTGATTAATTAAAATGATCCGGTCACCTCAGTAATGCAAAAAAAAGGCAGTCATAGTTTGATAAAAAACTGTGACTGCCTTTTGTTTGAAAACTCTTCGCAAATCATGCTTTTTCCCTGAATCAATTCGAAAATCTTCCTTCCCGGACACAATTAAACAAATGCTCATAACTTTTTCTGATTATTTTCAAAGATTCAAATGCCGTTTTTTTGACTTGGCATATTGATTAAATCTGATAAGTGGTTGAAAATCATTGAAGTGTAATTTGCTCAACAATCCTTCCAATTTCACTAAACCATCATTTCCCCATCTTTGTTTTTTTTCAAATTTGCGAAGTTTTGATACCAGCAATTGATTGCTAAATTTGCGCTCCTCTTAAAACCACTAACAACCTCAATGAAGAGAAATATCTTTTTATCAGCCGCACTGATTGTCGGCTTAAATGCAAGTATGCTTGCGCAGGTGAACAATGATCCTGTTATTCTAAAAATTGCAAATGAACCTATTTCGAAGAGTGAATTCGAAAGAGTTTTCAAGAAAAACAATTCGAAAGAAACTACATTCGATAAAAAAGCCGTGAATGAATATTTGCAGCTTTATATCAATTACAAGTTGAAAGTGAAAGAAGCCCTCGAACTTGGAATGGATACTGCTAAATCATTCAACGATGAATTAGGCGGTTATCGCAAACAACTTGCTCAACCTTATCTGGTCGACAAGCAAGTCAGCGAAACGCTTCTTCGTGAAGCATACGAACACATGAAAACGGATGTTCGAGCAAGTCATATCCTGATCAAATGCGATCAGAATGCTTTGCCATCTGACACACTTGCTGCATATAACAAAGCATTGAAGATTCGTACAGAGTTGTCAAAAGGCGGTGACTTTGCTGCCGTTGCCCATCGTTCTTCTGATGATCCTTCTGCAAAAGATAATGGCGGAGATCTTGGATTTTTCTCAGCACTGCAAATGGTTTATCCATTCGAAAATGCTGCCTACAAACTGAAAAAAGATGAAATGTCTATGCCGGTACGTACGCGTTTTGGATATCACGTCATCAAGTTAACTGACAGTCGTCCTGCGCAAGGTGAAGTAAAAGTTGAACACATCATGATCAAAGCCGGTGCAGGAATTAAAGGTGAAGATTCTGCAAAAGCGGTTGCAAAGATCAATGAGATCTATGCTAAATTAAAAGCCGGAGAAAACTTCGAAGAACTTGCAAAACAATTTTCAGAAGATCAATCAACTGCAAAAGCAGGTGGACTTTTACCTTCATTCGGAACAGGTCGAATGGTTCCGGAATTTGAGAAAGCGGCTTTCGCTTTGAAATATCCCGGTGATTATTCTTTACCGATCAAGACTTCTTACGGCTGGCATATCATTAAGCTGATGGAAACAAAACCAGTTGGCAAATACGAAGAACTGCAGGCAGACCTGAAACAAAAAGTTCAGAAAGATTCCCGTTCGGAATTAAGCAGAACGTCTTTGATCGCTCGTGTGAAAGCTAAGTACAATCTGAAAGAAAATCCAAAAGCAAAAGATGAGTTCATGGCAACGATTGATTCATCATTATCCAGCGGAACATGGACAACAGAAAAGTCCGAAAAGCTGAACAATACAATGTTCACAATTGGTAATAAAACATACACACAAAAAGATTTTGCAACATATGTAAGCGAACATCAGGTGAAACGTGAGTCAGGAATTCCTGCAAAAGTTATGGCGAACAATTTCTATAACGATTGGGTGAATGATGCAACTTTGGCATATGAAGAATCTAAACTCGATTCACTTTATCCTGATTTCAGAAATCTGATGCAGGAATATCGTGATGGAATTCTGCTATTTGAATTGACTGACAAAAAAGTCTGGTCGAAAGCAGTGAAAGACAGTATCGGTCTTCGTGATTTCTACGACAAGAATAAAAACAATTACATGTGGGGCGAACGCGTTGACGCAACTGTTTATACTTGTGCCAATGAAGAGATCGCTGCTGAAGTGCGTAAGCTGATGAAAAAGATCGACGATGATGATACTTTAATGGCTCGTGTCAATAAAAGTTCTCAGTTGAACCTGCAAGTAAAGTCAGGCAAATTCAGCAAAGGAGAAAATGAAGCAGTCGATAAAGTAAATCACAAAGTAGGAATGAGTCCGAATATCTCTCTGAACAACCAGGTCGTATTTGTCAATATCAAAAAACTTATTCCTGCAGCACCTAAACAACTTGACGAAGCTAAAGGATTGATCACTGCCGATTATCAGAATCAACTTGAAAAAGAATGGATTGAATCGTTACGTGCAAAATATCCTGTTGAGATCAAACAAGATGTTGTAGATTCTATCGCTACAAAATAATTTAGTTAACAGATATTAAATTTCAACTTCGGAGGATTCGTAGCTTTTATGAATCCTTCGAAGTTTATTACTTTTAAGGAATCAATTGAATTTCGGATTTTGAAGCAACTAACTGTTTTATTTCTGCTTGTTATGCAGCTCTCCGCCTGTAATTATTTTCGTCGCGACGATAATGAAGGGAAAGATGCTGTTGCAAGAGCATTCGATTATTACTTATATCCTGAAGATATTCAAGGTCTGGTACCGGCAGGAGCAAGCAGGGAAGACAGCGTTACTATCATCAAAAATTACATCGACAATTGGTTTCGTCAGAAAGCTGTTTTGAGTAAAGCCGAACAAAATCTGGCTGATGAGAAAAAAAATGTCGAGAAGAAACTCGAAGAATACCGCAATTCGCTGCTTACTTATCAATACGAAACAGAGTTGATCCGGCAGAAACTGGATACTGTGATCAGCGAACAGGAAATAGCTGCATTTTACAAGAATAACCCTGACAATTTTGAGTTAAAGGATAATATCATTAAAGTAATTTATCTGAGACTAAATAAAAAGTCTCCAAAGCTTAATAAAGTTAAAGAATGGTATAGAAGTAATGCCAAAAAAGACAGGCAATTGCTCGAAGATTATTGCCATCAGTATGCATTGAATTACTTTCTCGATGATAATACCTGGCTTTTGTTTGATGATCTGTTGAAGGAGATACCGATCAAGACCTACGACAAAGAACAGTTCTTACAAAATAATAGGGTTGTCGAAATTGAAGATTCAAGTACGATCTACCTTGTAAATATCAAAGGCTTTATGGTTAAAAACAGTGTCTCGCCATTAAGCTTCGAACGGAATAACATCAGAATGATCATTACCAATCAGCGGAAGCTGAAATTGATCGAACAAATGGAGAAACAGGCCTATGAAGATGCCCTTAAAGGCAATGATGTAGAAGTCTTTTAATCTGTTAACTTTGCACCCGAATATGAAAAGAAATTATAGCGTGTTAAAATCAATTGTACTTGCCGGCCTCATTGGATTGAGCGCTCCGGCTTTTTCTCAGGAATTAGTGGATAGAGTAGAAGCAGTAGTTGGAAGCAAGATCATCCTGCATTCAGATATTGAAAAGCAATATGTACAATACATCGTTCAGGGCGGTACTGAAACGGCAAACATCCGTTGCACCATTCTGGATCAATTGTTATTACAAAAACTGATGATCAATCAGGCCGAGATCGATTCAGTTACAGTTGCTGATGCACAGGTAGAAGGTGAACTTGATCGCAGAATGCGTTTTTATATTAAACAGATTGGATCGGAAGAAAAGCTGGAAGAATATTTCAAGACAAGTATCCGTCAGCTTAAATCGGAATTCAGAGAAGTCATTCAGGAGCAATTACTGGTACAGACAATGCAGTCCAGAATTACCAAAGATGTAGCTGCGACTCCAAGTGATGTCCGGAATTATTTTGAAAGTATTCCTGCCGACAGTTTGCCATACATGGATGCTGAAATGGAAATTGCACAGATCGTACGCAGACCTTCAGTTACGAATGCACAGAAGTTAGCAGTGCGTACTGAACTTGAAGAATACAGAAAAAAGATCCTTGCCGGCGAAGCAGATTTTGCTGTTTATGCGGCGCTTTATTCTAAAGATCCATCATCTGCAAAAAAAGGTGGTGAGTTAGGTTTCTTTGATCGCGGTACAATGGTTCCGGAATTTGAAGCCGCAGCTTTTACATTAAAGCCCGGAGATATTTCTCCGGTGATAGAAACCAAATTCGGATTTCATATTCTGCAGTTGATCGAAAGAAGAGGAGATCAGATCAATATCCGTCACATACTTTTACAACCTACCACTGATGATGCAGCTTTGATCAGTTGCGTAAATCAGCTTGATAGTTTAAAAGCGCAAATAATTGCAGGTACAATTACATTTGAAGAAGCAGCGCAGAAATTTTCTGACGATGAAGAAACCAAGAACAATGGTGGTTTGCTGATCAATCCGGAGACCAATACAACAAAACTTTCTCCTGATAAGATCGACAGACTGTTATTCTTCCAGGTAGATTCTATGCAGATCGGAAGAGTATCTTCTCCATTGGCAATGAATAATGCAGATGGAAAAACAGCTTACAGATTAGTGATGCTGAAAAGTAGAACACAGCCGCATAAAGCAAATCTGAAAGACGATTATACAAAGATCCAGGAAGTTGCAACAAGTGAAAAACAAAACAAAGTCCTCAGTGACTGGGTTAGTAAAAAAATAAAATCAACCTACATCCAACTTAACGAAGGCCACGAGGATTGTGCACTACTTGACCATTGGAAAAAAACAGTTAACTAATAACTAATAAC
>JAYUWA010000347.1:0-5121 GCA_043753795.1 Bacteroidota bacterium
GGAAAAAATGTTTTTTCATATGTGTGTAGTAGGAGGGAATGCTTTGAACAAATGTACAGAAAATCATCTTAATTCGTAATTACTAATGTCCAATAAAAATCAGACATCGTAATTTCAGTTGAAAATTCTTACTTTAATCAATTGTTCGCAGATTAAATTCGGACTAAACCCCTACACTTTCTTGACACACATCTATCTTAATCAAAGATAGAATTAACCAATGAGATTAGTTCTATCGTATAGTAGTGACTCAAATTACGATTTTCCAATATGTCACTCATATCTCAACGCCTCAATAGGATCCAACTTTGCGGCTTTTGCAGCGGGATAAAATCCGGAAACAATTCCTACAATAAAGCAAATGAACAGACCTAACATGATCCAGTTCCAGGGAATGATGAAACCTGAATCGAGAATTAAACTCATGATATTGCCAATGAGAATACCCAAGAAAACCCCAATAAAACCACCTATCTGACAGATCAAAATTGCTTCAAATAAAAACTGCCGCCGAATGATAGCCGGAGTTGCACCGAGTGCTTTTCGGATTCCGATCTCTCTAGTCCGTTCTGTGACGGAAACGAGCATAATATTCATCAGACCAATTGCTGCACCCAGAAGTGTAATGAAGGCAATTATGTATGCAATGAATCGTACAAAGCCAATCTGTTCGATGAATAACTGTGCAATGCTATCGCTTTTTGTGATCTCAAATGTTTCTTCTTCACCGATGCGTACGCCTCTTATTGTGCGCAGTAGTCCTGTAGCTTCACCGATAGCAGGATCCATCATAGTTACATCCGGTACGCTAACGTTTACTGAAAACGACATGCCTTCGCGATGATAATTTTGCTTCACGTTAAAGAGCGGGATCAGACAAATTTTATCACCACCGAATCCGATTGCAGAACCTTTTTCTTTTAAGGTTCCGATCACACGATATTTATTACTTCCTAATGAAACGATCTTGTCAATAGGATCAGACGTAAGGAAAAGTTTATCAGTGATATCTTTTCCAAGAATTACAACATTGTCGCCATTCTGAATTTCGTGTGCTGAAAAATTCCGTCCTCGGTCAACTGTATAACCGGCAGTATTGACATAGTTTTCATTTCCTCCCAGTATACTCACATTCGGATTAGTCTTCTTATCGTTCCATTTTACAGTTGATGCGTGTGAAGCATATGTACTTATACTTACAGTGGCCGGAAATTTAAATTCCTCTGCAAAACGAGTGGCCTGGTGGTAGTCAATAGGTTTGAACCGTTTTGCTTTTCTCCCTTTATTCCCGATCCGGATATTCATCCCTCTGTTTTGTATCGTAAAAGAATTTGATCCCATACTCTGAAAATTCTGGCTGATCGATCCATTAATAGCGTCAATAGCAGTCAGAATTCCTACAAGAGCCATTATGCCAATTCCGATAATTAGCGCCGTCAGAACGGTCCGCAGGAGCTGACTTCTGACACTTTGAAAAGCAACTTTTAAATTTTCCGAATATTCCATACAAAAACTGCTGTGAAAGTAGGAAATGCATTCAATTTCTTCATCAAAAAGCCGTTAAACATTGTTAAATACAAGAATATGTTGCAAATCAGTCCGTTTAAAGGTTAAATTCATCGTAGTATTGTAAAAAAATCTTTATTTTTGATTCAAGAAAATTAACTCACTAATTATACTTCAGAAAAATGAAAAAAGTAATCGCCCTGGTAGCATTCGCTGCTTTCCTTTCAGTAAACACTTTTGCTCAAGAGACAAAAGCAATATCTGATAAAAAAGCACCTGCTGCTACTGAAAAAGCATCTTGCTGCACAAAAGCTACAAAGGCTTGTTGTAAAAACAACACTTCAGCAAAAGCTTGTACTCCTGAACAAAAAGCAGCATGTACACATGAAGCTAAAGCTTCAACAGCTCCGAAATCAGAAGTGAAATAATCGCAACGAAATTTTGATAAAGCGGATGATCATTTGGTCATCCGCTTTTTTTATGAAGTTTTTTCTGATTATAAGATCAATTGCAATTGATCAAGAGAAACAATTTCATGTTGTAATTTTTCTGAATGCTCTATGCGGTTTGGATTAAAGAATACCGCATCCCACCCTGCGGCCATTGCGCCCAAGACATCTACTTCAAGTCCATCACCAATCATGATTGAGTCATCAGGTTTGGAACCGGTTAACTTTTCTGCAAATTCAAAAATTCTGATATCAGGTTTTTTAAATCCTGTATGTTCACTGATTATAATTTCTTCAAAATACTTTTTCAGGTCGGAGGCTTCTAATTTTATATGCTGCGCTTCTTCAAAACCATTTGTTATGATATGCAGCTTATATTTGGATTTCAAATATGAAAGTACTTCATGCGAATGCGGAAATAAATGGTTTCTTGCAGGACTCAATCGAATATAGTCTTCAGACAACGCTTTTGGTGTCGTATCAGGATCTAAACCAAGATCCCAGAAAGTTAAAACAAATCGTTTATCTCTCAATGTGGCTTTGTCGATTTTGCCATAACGATATTCATCCCACATCATGGCATTTCTTTCTTTATATGCTAGATGGAAACTCTCAAATGTCTTTACACCAAGGCTTGAAAGGTTGTGAGAATTATACAATTCCAATAATGTTTCACTCGAATTTTTATCAAAGTCCCATAAGGTATGGTCAAGATCAAAAAAGATGTGTCTGTAATTTTTCACCGGACTTATATTAGTACTATTTTAGAATTTCCTGAATTGTTCTAGTCTGAGTATATTCAAAGAGCGTAGTGATTATCAATGACCAGACCGTTATTGAAATGAACATATAAAAAATGATCTTCTTTTTATTTTTCTCCAAGCGGCTCATGAAAAATGTTCCCAATGGAATTGAAAAAAGCACAGGAGTCAATGCAGCCAATCCCATCAATCCATATTTTCTCCAGATGCGGACTACTTTTCTGGTGCGTGAAGTGAAAATTCTTTTTCGTGGCGGAACCATACTTTCAACATACTGATAATGGATCTCGAGTAATTCCGGAGTGTCGGCAACAGGTGGAGAAAACATTGTGTTCCTTCTCCTCTTTCTTTTGAAAACATATTGACGGACTTTTTCCCAGAGAGAGATCAGCCAATCCGAAATGTGCATGAAAATAACTACACCCATCATCCCGCCCATGATTGCATAGATGTTTGTTTCAAGCCAAGTGAAATCGTATTGTTCATTCAAGTAGGCAAATGAAGGTCCGAAAGCAAACTTCACGCTGCTTATTAAAATCAGTGTCAGTATCTTCAGAAAACCTTCCATTGTTACATCTTGCTCCCAAAAGCAAGATCACCGGCATCACCCAGGCCGGGAACGATGTATGACTGTGCAGTCAATTCTTCATCGATTGCAGCAGCCCATATCGTAACGTTTTCCGGCATATTTCTTTTTACATATTCAATTCCTTCCAGACTCGCAAGCGCACAAACTATGTGCGTGTGTTTTGGAATACCTTTATCCATCAAAGCTTTAAATGTCATAACCATTGATGATCCTGTTGCTAGCATGGGATCACATAATATCAGAACTCTTCCATCCAACGATGGACTTCCTACATATTCAAGCTTTATATCAAATGTACCATCCTTGTGATGTTTTCTGTACGCACTTATAAATGCATTGTCAGCAGAATCGAAGTAATTTAATAAGCCATAATGAAGCGGAAGTCCTGCACGCAGTATTGTTCCAACAATTGGTTGTTCAGATAACACTGGCACGTTCGCAATTCCGAGTGGAGTCGTAACGTCTTTCAGTTCATAGTTAAGCGTCTTTGAAATCTCGTAAGCAAAAATTTCTCCGATCCGCTCAAGATTTTTCCGAAAGCGCATTCTGTCGCTTTGAATGTTTACATCTCTTAATTCAGCAACAAACTGATTAATGATTGAATTGTTCAGACTTAAATTACGGACCATAGTGGAGGATTATTTAAACCAACGGAAAGGTATTGGCAGTGTGTTTCTTATGATTTGTAAATATACAATTTCTTGTGAACCATAGCTTCTATAATATCGCGAAAGGTCGTCGTTCATGGAACCTTCAAAATCAAGCACTTTATCTTGGCTTTGATGTTTTTCAATGAAATGGTCTATGATCAGACTCATCGAGCCGGATTCACGGGCTTCTTTTGATGTTGCTGAAAAAAGAAAAATGTAGGATGTGTGTGAATAAAGAAATACGGCACCGGCAGTAACTTCACCGGCTTGATTTCTTGTATAAAGTATTTCAATTTCTTTTCTGATGTAGGCTTGCCCAACAATTCTTTCCAGCAAATCGTATTCTTTATCTCCCAACTGAGCTATATCTGCTCCCCGTTCAAGTCTGAAAATTTCCGTGATCGCCCGCAATTCATTTCCTGATTCAATTTTCTGAATAGCAAGTTTTGCTTTTTTTAAATTACGTTTTAAATTGTCTGAATAATTATTTCGCAACTCTTCAATAGAATTGTTCAGAGACAAATGATGAGTTCTGCGTTTGGATATTTTGAAATCACTGAAAGATTCAATTTTATTGGATGAATTCAGATTGATCTCAATAAGTTTGAATTTGGCTGGAATGGATTCTAAAAATTGTTTTGCATGTTCACTATGCACTATTTCATTTTGAGTAAACAAACCACTCTGTTGTGTAAAGAAAGGTTGAAACAAATAATTGAATCCGTATTTTTTACGGGAAGTAAGCGGGAACAGAGATACATAGTCATCTTCAATCAATGCTTCCCATCCTGGTGACACCAGGTCAAGATACCATGATGAAGCATATGCAATTCCTGCGGGCGATGCGCTGATGCATTTATCCCATTTGTTTTTGTCTATTTCAGTATGACGATAATAACGGATCAATTTGTATGTGCGGCTTTTACAATGTCTTCGTAAACTTCTTTCCAGCCTTCCCAGGGCTGTATGTCTGAAATGGATTCGTTATGCCACAACGACATAAAGGTTCCATTCACTGCTTTTACTTCTTTGATCAGCGGACCAACATAACTCATCACTTCTGCAGGCTGTACTTTCATGTAAAAACGCAAAGTTGCGTCCATCACTGCAAATGGATGGATCCGCAATCGCGTTGGCGTCTCTCTGCTTAGGTCAAAGAAGTAAAA
>JAYUWA010000348.1:0-15413 GCA_043753795.1 Bacteroidota bacterium
ATTCTGCAACGATTTCGGGCTTATATCCAAATACAACTTATACTTATTCCATCAGTTCTATTTGTACAGGTTCTTCATCAGGATATTGCAGTGCGAATAATTTCACTACTTCTTCAGTAGCTATAGCATGTGTAATTCCAACAGGACTTTCAACATCAAATATCACCAACAATTCTGCAGATGTAAGCTGGACACAATATGTTTCTGCTGATACATTTCTGATCCGCTACTCGGTCAATAGTACAACGAATTATTTGTGGAAAAAAATTCCGGGTACAGGAGGAAATGGTACAACCTTAACCGGACTTGCACCGAACACTACCTATCAATGGCAGGTGCGATCCGTTTGCAATGCTAGTCCGCTGTCGAGCTATTCAGCTCCGGAAGTTTTCGGTACGCCGTTGCGTATGCGTAAATCTGATATTACAGAAAATGCAATCAGTGTTTATCCAAATCCTGCAGTTGATAAAGTTTCTCTGAGTGTTGAAAGAACTAATCCGAATGAACAAAAGTCACTAGTGATGATCTACGATCTATCTGGACGAATAGTGCTTGAGAAAGAAATCAATGTCGTGAGCGGAAAAAATATTTTTGAAATCGATATTGAGTTTTTGAGTACGGGGATGTATGTGATGAGGGTTGGGGAAGAGAAAATTCTTTTGAATAAACAATGATCGTCCAGGATTATTCGGGAAAATATTTCAACACTAAAATCACTAAAAATTGTCACAAGAACACAGCACATCAATTGTGTTCTTGTGCTATTAACTTAGTGATCTTAGTGTTAAAATTTGATAAGTGAGGTCAAGTTGAAACTCTGAAATTGTTTCGATAATTCTTCATTATTAGCTATCAGTTACTTTTCTAAACTTGTCTTCTCCCGGAATGCGTTCCATCTCTGTTCCAAAAGGCATCTTCAGATAGTAGATAATTGCTTTGTCGTAATTAGCAATTGTATTTACATCGTAAATTCCTGAGTTCTCGGGATTGTCGACATAATCTTGCTCTTCTGTTCCGGATAAAAATCTCCAGCCGCTATCGTCTTCTTCTTCCGGTTCTTCGCGATACATATAGCCAACCGGTAATCCATCGACAGTGATCTTATCAGAAGCAAGGCAGTAACCCATCTTGGCAACGAGGTCTTCATTTGCACCTGCACTCAGTTTATATTTTTTTTCAGCCATTTGATCTTTGTCAAAAATTATTTTACGCGCTTAACTTCTACCAACCAATCAAAAGGATATGGCTCACCTAACCATGACGGTGGGTTATCAAATTCAGTTGACCAGTCATATTCCACACGATCAATTTTTTCAACGGCAAATTTATCTGTATTGAAAAATGAAAATAACTCTGTGAATGAATAATGCTTTGTCAGAATATCGTTTATCTTGAAAACACCTTGCATTATATGTTTGGCGTCACTGTTATCAAGATGAGTTAGTTCATTTTTGGGAATTTCTCTTGGCTTTGTATTTTCTTTCTGATACCATTCTACCATTCTTTGGGATGACATTGAAGATGATTCAAGTGATGGTAATACAAAAACTGCAACGCCATTAGGTTTAAGCGAGTTTAAAACATTTTCTAAGATTCTGTAATTTCTGGTGTTGTTTCCGGAAATAGCAACATTACAACAAAAGGCAAAATCGGCTTTTACCGGATCAATTTTTTTGCTTGCAAGATCTGCTTGTTTGAAGACAACATTATCATGTGATACGAGTTGCATAGCTTTGTTCAGACATTCTTGTGAAACATCCATAGCAATAACCTTTTTGAAAAAAGGGGTGATCAATGGCAAAGCATAACCGATTCCACATCCAAAGTCAATTGCAACATTATTTTTATTTGCGTTTTTTTTCAGATACTGCTCGATCTTTTTGTTCTTATCGTTTCTGAATACGCTGAAGATCTCGTCTTCATACTTATCGGCAACTGTATTCCACTGGAGCTTGTCGTTCATGATCATGGTTTTTAAATTACTTGGGTAATGTTCTTGATCAAAGAAAAACAAATTTGTTGGCTTGCGAACAGAGGGAGTGAATAAATTATAAACAGTTCATATGGGGAAAAAGTACAATTAAAAAAAATAAAACACTAAGAGCACTGAGTTCACAATAAGACCACTAAGTATTCCGTGTTCTTGTTGTGAACTTATGTGCTCTTAGTGTTAAATTTTTCAAACATACGAGTTCACAATAAGACCACTAAGTATTCCGTGTTCTTATTGTGAACTCAGTGCTCTTAGTGTTTTATTATAAGCACTAAACCTCCTTCGATTTACAAACCGGATTATGTTTTATCAGAAAATTACACGAGTTAGCAATAAAACAAAATTCATTTGCTTTCTCATGAAGCGCGTTAGCCTTTTCGATCATACTTGGATCAGTTACTATTACGACAGGATTTAAAGTCACTTCAGTAAATTTTCCTTTCCGGCCTGCTCCAAGCGTCAAAACACCATGTGCATTGTCTGTATACTCTGTGACAACTACACCGGCGTCTGAGCAAAGATGTAAGAACCAAAGCATATGACAAGATGAAAGTGATGCAAGAAAAAAATCTTCGGGATTATGTTTACTGCCATCACCTCTGAAAGGTGTGTCGGATGAGCATAGCAATTCCGGCTTGCCTGTGATGGTGAGTGTGTGACTCCTTTCGTAAGCTGTATAACCTGTTGTTCCAGAACCATTGTTTCCGGTCCATGTGATTGTCAGGTTGTAGTTGTGTGTGGCCATGGTATAGCGTAATGTGTAATGTGTAGTGTGTAATGTGTAATGTGTAGTGTGTAGTGTGTAGTGTGTAGTGTGTAGTGTGTGGCAACGATTCATTATTAGAAGTGTATTCTTGCTAAATAAACTCTTATTGCTTACCACCTACAAATCCCGCCGTAAACTCTTGCCAGTTTTTTGTTTTGTAAATGTCATCGCCATAGAAGCGAGCGATCTGGTTAAGGAAACCTGCATTGATATAAAGAGGAATGTTGTCGATCACTTCATTGGCTTCATTCATTACAACCAGAGTAGGCATCGTGAGCGTACCGCGACAAAGCGACATTGCCAGACTGTGATAAGGCATTTCATTCGAGGCTTGGTTAGACAATGCAAGTCCTTTGTAATAAAGTGTGTCTTTTAACAACGGGTCAAAATCAACCAAGTCGAATTTTGATTTGAGGTAATCAACATTCAAAGAATCTACAAATGTAGAACGCTTCATTACTTTACATGTATTACACCATTCAGTATTTACCAGAACTAATTTCTTCTTACCTGAGTCCGGAGATTGTACAAAAGTTTCTTTCGCAGTTTTCCATTTAAGCTGTTCCAACTTTTTTTCTGTTGTACTATCGAAAAAAGATTTTTCATATGCAATTCGGAAGTCTTCGTAATTTGAATTTCGATATGCATTTTCAAGGGTGAAAATAAGTATCGGTTGAATTTTTGCAGTTTCCAAAAAACCACTTGCAACCATGCTTAATAAAAATTCGTTCTTTGAAATATCAAAACCATTTAAAAAAAGTGTACTCGGATACATCATTTTTCCCTGAAGCAATTTCACTGCAAATGGATGACTTGTTCTCGCCTTGTCTGAAGTGGGAAAATATTTTTGTCCGAGATAATCTACTGTGTCTTTTCCTTCAGCATCAAATTTCACAGGATAAAAATATGCATTGACATATGACGACAGATTTGGATCAGCGTATGTTGTTTTCATCATGTGCTTACACCAGCCGCACCAGTCAGTATAAAAATCGATTATGATTGGCTTTGGCTGGATTTTATTTTTCTCCATTGCCTCTGCAATCGTCATCCATTTCACCAGGCTTCCTTCTTTATCGGGCTGTTGAGCGAAAGCTGAAATTGCGGCGAAAATAGATAGGATCAGGGCTTTTAGCTTCATGGGATAAAGATAAAGATATAGCAAAGATGGGAAAGTTGACCGGGATTGGAGGGATTTTGGGATTTCCGGGATCAGAGGTTGGTTGCGGATTATTGGAATTTTTGGGGCCATTAACATCCCGAAAATCCAGTAATCCCTTAAATCCGGGTCAAAATCCGGGTCAAAAATCGAAACATTAATGCCGAATCGCTTTAATCCAAGCCTGCAAATAATCCCGAAAATCCCTTAATCCCTCCAATCCCGGTCCAAATCCCGGTCAAACTCGCCATCATTTATCCGCCCTTTACCAATTTAATATGACTTCCGGTCGTGTTTGGGCTAATTTGCTTGCACGATGAAACAATTACTATCAACTACAGCCCTGGCAATGTTACTGATCTCGGGAACATTTGCTCAAAGTACTTTCGAACGTACTTATAATTATGGAATGGGAACTTCCGTCTGCTCGCTTCCAAATGGCGAATTCATAACATCAACCAATTATCCGATGTATGGAATTGCAAAAATGGATGCGAATGGAAATGTTCTTTCATTCAACAGCATTCAGAATTCCACTATCAATTCTATGCGCATTACTAACGATGGCAATCTGATCTATACAGGAATGCAGATTGGTGATGGTTTTGCAATTGTTGCAAAAACAGATCTGAGTGGAAATAATATCTGGACAAAATCTTTTGCTGCAGATGGATTCTCTGCTTACACTGCAGGAGTCATTGCTCAGGCAGACAACACTTACCTTATTAACATGGCAAGTAACGGTGGAACTACAAGTTCTCCTTATGAAATTTTCAAACTCGATGATTCAGGAAATGAATTGTGGAGAAATTTTCCGGGTGATGCTTATGCTGCAACTCATTCACTTATGACTACAAATTCTCTGGTCATTGATGCATATACTACCAGTGTTGCTGATGAATTTGGTATCATTACACTTGCAGGTATTGATAACACATCAGGAATTACACAATGGACAAGAACATTCTACGATCCTTCTTTGCTGATTGATAATACTTATCCTGGATATTCACTTGCTACCAATGGCGCTTGTTTGTCGAGTACAAATGATATTTACATGATTGGTACAAAAGCATTAATGACTGAACCAATGGTAGGAATTCCTTTTCAGTTCATTATGAAAACTGATGACCTGGGAAATATGATCTGGTCGAAAACATTTTCTGAGGGATCATTTAATCAGATAATTGAAACGACGGATGGCTGTTTTGTTGTAACAGGAAAATCCGCTACTAGTGCAGGCATACTAATGATGAAGCTTGATTCAAATGGTAACAGTCTATGGTCGCAAACTTTTAACCAGTTTACAACTTCAACAGGAATGGATTTTCACGAAACATCTGACCAGGGATTTATCATAAGTGGTTTTGCTTATGAAGATGCAAGTCATCAGTACTACACATATGTGGTCAAAACTGATGCTCTTGGAAATGTTGGTAACGTATCTACTCAGATCTCAAAAGCTAATTCCATATTTAAGAATGCAACTTTTGCTCCTACAATATTGCATGAAAGATCAACGATCACTATTCCTGCAGAATCTGTTTCTTCCGGTAACACTGCAACAATTGTTGATGTGACAGGAAGGATCCTTCGTCAATTCAAGATCAATTCTGAAATTACAACAATTGAACGTGGCACTCTAGCATCCGGAACATATTCATTACTGATCACAAATCAGGATGGCTCAAGTGCTAACTTCAAATTTATTGTGGAGTAATTAAACAAAAAGAAAAATAGCTGCTTCATAATGCAGATTTAAAAAATAGTAATTTGAATAGTTAATCATCGTCGCAAGGGCAGGATCGAAAGGTTCTGCTTTTTGCGTTATAATTGCTAAAGGTATCAGCACTATGGGCACTAAAATTTGTCACAAGAGCACTAATGAAAAATGTACCAATTGTGTCTTTATAGATTATCAGGCCCGTTAGGGCCATACTTTTGGCAATACAAGACCAAATAAGAACGCTAAGCACCTTTAGGGGCGTACTCTTTAACACATCGCTTTTTTTGACAACGAAAGCACAATTGGATATCAGGAACATGCCGAATGAAACTACTATGTGCTGGAACTTTTATGCAGTCGAATTAACAGACACATGCATTGTGTTTAAAGAGTGAGCCCCTAAAGGGGTTTGACTTTCTCGAGTAGTCTAGTATTACCAAAAGTATGGCCCTAACGGGCCTGTCACTTCTAAATACAAATACGTATTATGCATTCTTGAGCTTAACTTAATGCCATTCAGCTAAAGCTGATGGCAATAAAGTAGACGACATCTCACTTAATTTCAATAGATAATTATATAATTCAGTTGACGCCTATGCGATAGCTATCAGGATTGGCCTAAAACTTAGTGAACTTAGTGTTAAATTTTTTACAAATCCACTTCGAAAGTATTCCCATGATCCAGATCCCCGAAGTTGTAACCATTATAAAACCACGTTCTTCTTTGCTCTGATGTTCCGTGAGTGAAAGCATCGGGAACAATAGTTCCACGAGTTTGCTTTTGAATATTATCGTCGCCGACTGCACTTGCTGCATTCAAAGCTTCTTCAATATCTCCGGGCTCAACAATTCCTGCTTGTTTATCGGCATAATGCGCCCACACACCGGCATAATAATCTGCCTGAAGTTCGAGTTTTACAGAATATTTATTATACTCACTTTCAGAAAGTCGTCCGCGCAAACGTTGCATCTTTTCCGAAGTGCCCAAAAGATATTGAACATGATGTCCAACTTCATGAGCAATAACATATGCCATTGCAAAATCTCCTGAAGCATTGAAACGATTTTTCAATTGCTCATAAAAATTCAGATCGATATATAACTTTTGATCTGCAGGACAATAGAACGGACCGGATTCCGCACCTGCACTTCCGCAACCGGATTGTACCTGATCTCTGAATAAAACCAGTGTCGGCTTCTGATATTGCATTCCATTATCAGCAAATACTTTCTCCCAAACGACCTCTGTTTCTGCTAGTACAACAGAAACAAATTGTGCCATCGTATCTTCAGCAGCACTTTGTTCGGCAGTAAGCTCCTTATTCGATTGCATGGTATTCATATTAGGCAATTGCGAAGGGTCGCCACCTAAAAAAGAATACAGTAAGTAAACTACAAGTCCTACCAGTCCGCCACCGGTTGCAATTCCTCCTGCTGACATCCCACGTCTGTCATCGACATTTGAACTTCCACTTCTACCTCTCCAAAGCATAGCTTTTAATTTTCTTTAAAGATATTTAAAATAATTAGTTAAAAGGCGACTCACAATACTAAGTTAAACTAAAAAACTAAGCCAAGGTATTTGTTGCCAGACAAAATAACTTACAAATTTCATACGCATATTTAAACACCGGGGGCGCACGATTAATCGGGCCCAACATAATTATTGCAAAATAATAAGATGTGTAAGAAGAGTGTAATTTAAAATGGCTTACGCCTGGCAAGGGTTAACCCGCAATTTTCCCCGCTTGCCAGACTATCCACCGAGGCGGACAGCATTTTTAAATAATCAAATGACCCCATTAAAAATAAGAATCGTAACCGCATAAATGATGGGTAATTTTTGCAACAATGAAAAGTCAACGAAAAAGGTAAATTATATGAGTGAAACCAAATCTTTAAAAGAAATTGTTAAATTTTAAAGATGAAACAGGACGGTTCCCAATGGACTATTATGCATGAATTCATTAAAGTCGACAATACACTTTGCGCTCAACTAATGTGCGAAAATTTTATTCAACTATAAGTTTAGTAGTAAACGAATTTCCCGTCTTATGATCTGTAATTTTTAAAAAATATAATCCACTCGAAAAATCATTCATTACAATTTTAAAAGGAGTAATCTGAGCAGGATGCTTATATAGTTGAATTCCTGTTAAAGAAATAATTTCTGTTATCAATTCTGAAGGAACGCCGGAATCAAATTGCAAATAGTGCGAAGTATTAATTGGATTTGGATAAATACTGATTCCGTTTTGAAAATAAAAATCATTCGTTGACGGACAAATTTCAAAGTCAACGACAATATCATCTGAAGTACTACAACCATTTGAATCAATCGTTGTAACGGTGTACTGAATTGTGGCAACTGACGATGAAGAAGCGCTAAATATTTGCGATTGACTTCCATCTTGCCATTCGTAGCTACTAAATCCAGTTCCGGCATCTAACTGCAAGACCTGATTTATACAAACAACAGAATCTTCAGGCAGATCAACTTGTACAGGAGAAAACATATTTACAATTACATAATCGGATTCTGTACATACTCCATTAGTAAATGTAAGCGAATAAACTCCTGATGAAGTAATGCTAAATATTGTATCTGTTGACCCATTGCTCCAGACCCATTGCAAAATTCCAGGTGAATTCAACACAATTGGATTTAAACCGCATTGAATGATATCCGGTCCCAAATTGAAAAACGGAAGAGAAATAAATGAAGCCTGAATAGTATCGAACATACTGCACGAATTTGAATCAATTGTTTCTACAAAATAATTTCCGCTGTTAATGATAGTATCAAATTGTTCAAAGGATCCTGTATTCCATCGGTAGGCGGAATAATTAGAACCGGCATTCAGTATCAATTGCGAACCGACGCATAATGTTGTGTCATTACCTAAATTAGGTTTTACAGTTGAAACAACATTTAATAGAAGCGTATCTGAATAAAACAGATTTCCGTTTTGTGTTAAAACTGCTGAATATGAATTTGACGTTGTAGCGTAAATCTTTTGTGTCGTATCACCGGTATTCCATAAATATGAATAGCCGGACGGCAATGTCAAAGCAGTAGAATCTCCGGAGCAAATTGTATTTGTTGAAGCAGTGATCAATGGCATCGATACTGAATTTCCAAGACTGTCTGCCTTTAGCAAAAATGCTTTCGTTCCACTACCATAGCTGTGAGTTGTTCCTGAAATCAAAAATCCTCCGTCATCAGTAAGTAACATGTTTGAAAAAAATTCGTCGCCGCTTTCACCGAAATATCTTGTCCATATTATATTACCTGACCAGTCGTATTTTCTGACCATGATCTGTTGACCAAGATTTGTTCGAAAGCGATCTCCTGCTAAAATGAACGAACTGTCTGACAATTGTCGCAAAGCAATTTGGAATGACATTCCTGATGGCATTGGATTAGTCCAAACGGTTCCTGCAACTGTATCGAAACGCGAAATCTCATTTGAACTTGCCAGAATAAATCCGCGTCCAAATGTTGTATCTAGTGTATGATACAATTCATTAAAATTATAATTCGCATAATTTCCGGTAGTATCAAAAATCCTTAGATCCGATGAATAATATTGAATGGTATCATAGCAACCGGTAAGATGCGGACCTACTGCAGAAATTTCATCTGCTGACAGAAACTGAAATGATTGTTTGGATTCGTTCGACATATTCGACGATATGTCACGAGTCCATTGATTTACATTCAAACTATCGAACTTGAAAAAATATTCCGGATCGTAACACATTTCACTGTTATTCCAGAAGCTATATAACATTCCGTTGTCAGGAGTTTGATAAACACCGTGTGCTCTTGAGTTTCCGACTGCCCCATACTCCACCTCATGAACAGTAAGATTTCCTAATGAGTCCGCTATTTCCAGGTAACCTGTAGAAAGGGATGAATCCCTTCCAACAAAATAATAATTGAATTGATTATCGACAGCCAGACAAATAGGATTTAACTGATACTTCTGAATTGAAAAACGACTGAACTCATTTCCGTTTTCGTCGATACGAATTATAACAGGCAAAGAATTATTTGTACAGAGGAAAGAATAATTTCCATCAATTGTTTTTACCAGATGTTGTCCGGATAAACTTTTTGTAGCATCGACATCAGAAAATATTCTGATAAATGTAGTCTGGGCAAACGAATTCAGGTTGCAAAGTAAAACTGCCAGAATAAAAATTAAACTCTTCATTGTATATGTGGAATACATTGCAATGTAGATAATTTTTGATTTTGCAAAAACTCCTTTTGAAAAAGTTTAACCGTTTAAATGTGCATTGCTAATTTTCAAAATAATCCAATACAATTTTTATAAATTAGCAAACCTTTCACCGGTTATGTTGTCAAAAGATTATGAAAAAGATTCTACTGCTCACAATATTCATTGTTTTCAGCCAAATTTCAAAGGCGCAATTGTACTTTCCCCCAACGACAGGAAATACGTGGGACACAATTTCACCATCTACATTGGGTTGGTGTCAGGATAAAATTGATACGTTGCTGAACTTTCTGGATACTAAAAACACCAAAGCTTTCATCGTTCTTAAAGATGGAAAAATCGTTATAGAACACTACTTCGACACTTTTACGGTCGATAGTCTGTGGTATTGGGCTTCTGCAGGGAAATCTCTTACATCCTTTTTAGTGGGAATGGCTCAACAAGATGGATTTCTTAGCTTAAGTGACAGCACTTCGCAATACTTAGGAAGCGGCTGGACAATCTGTCCGCCGGCCAAGGAAGGAATGATCACCGTGCTTGATCAGTTGAAAATGACTTCAGGATTGAATGACCTCGTGTCGGATAGTTACTGTACCGTTGATACATGTCTGGAATATCTGGCTGATGCAGGTACACGATGGGCTTATCATAATGCACCATATACTTTACTTGATGGAGTGATTGAAAACAGTACAGGGCAAGGTCTAAATTTATATTTATTGAATAAGGTAAAGATCCCAACAGGTATAACGGGAAATTATTATCCTTCAGGATACAATAATGTTTTTATCAGTGTCCCAAGAAGTATGGCGCGGTTTGGTTTGCTGATGTTGAATAACGGAAACTGGGATGGCAATCAGATCATGACAGACACAACGTATTTTAATGCAATGATAAATACATCACAAAATCTGAATCCTTCTTACGGATACTTGTGGTGGTTGAATGGAAAACCCTCCTATCTCGTTCCTGGTCTTCAGATTCCTTTCCCGGGACCACTGATGCCACATGCTCCACTTGACATGTATTCAGCTCTTGGAAAAAATGGACAATTTATTAATATAGTGCCAAGTCAGAATATCGTGCTTGTAAGAATGGGTGATGCACCCGGAGTTGGTGAAGTTCCATTTTTGTTTAATGATTCTATCTGGGAGAGAATGCAGGATGTGATGTGTGGGACAACAGGCATACGATCGCCTGAAGATATATTTCAAATCAGTAATATTTATCCTAATCCGACTTCAGGATATATTACACTATATGCAAATAAAAATTCCACATACAAACTTTTTAATTCCTTAGGAAAAGAAATTTCAAAGGGACAAATTTTGAAAGGTGAAAATAGTATTGACATGTCACGCTTTGAAAGCGCAACTTACTTCATTCAGCTGGAGGGGAAATTCGAGAAAATAGTACTCTTAAAATAAAAATTTCTTCTGGAGCAAAACAAACCACAATTATTTCCCGCAGATCTCGCAGATAAATCCGCAGATAAGGCGCAGATCGGTCTCGTGCATTTTGATCACTTCCACATTAAAGATGAGATAATGTAATTTTACTTGAAATATAATTTCGCAGATTAATATCATACGCAAAATAAATACCGGCGCTTTATTGGCAATCATTAGAATTGACTTCACAAGATCTGCGTATTTATCTGCGCCTTCATCTGCGAGATCTGCGGGAAATATTTTTGTCTAATAATTTTCGGAGGTCACTTTTGCGCTGTCATAAACTTACAATCCCTGAACACACCGTTTGAATTTTTTACTTCCAATTGATAAGCATAGCTCGATTTGGCAATATGTAATGCTGCAAGATCAAGTAGGATTTCATGATCACCTGCATTCAGGTTTTTCATTTCGATTGTTTTGACAATTTTTCCTTGTAGATCATATAGGTCAAATTTTATATCTGATGTGTTGATCAATTTGAATGGAACTGTTGTAACATTGTCGAACGGATTTGGAAAATTTTGTCCAAGTGAAAATTGCTTAGCAGTTTCACGTTCAATATTCCCAATATGAGTTGCAACTCCACTGCCTTGAATTGTTACTTCGAGAAAGGAGTCATAGTCGCCACTGCCATTTGGGGTAAGTGTTGCAAGCTGATAGGCATAACCATTTGCAAATACACCATCATTGACGATTGGAACAGGGTCGATTCCGCTTGTATAAATTGTCGGATTTGCAGAATAGATAGCCTGCTTGGCTGCTTCATCAAATGTCAACTGAGAAATCGCAGCATAAGACGAACTCACATACACCTGAAAATGGATATGACATACTCGTCCCGGATACCAGCCTGGAAGTATTGTGATAAAGTTTACTTCTCCATTTGCATCAGTGATCTGATAGCCTCTGAAATCAGTGAGACCTACTTGCGCACCGTAACCAGAATAAACTCCGTCCTTATCGCAGTGCCAGATATTTACCCGCAGGTTTTCCATTGGCAGACAATTATTTTCTCCGATTATCCTGAGTTTTAAGTTCATTGTTACTCCGGGTTTACCTTCGGTGATATCCTGACGGAAGTAAAAATTATTTGCCGTAAGATCAAGTGGAAATGGTCCGGCAGTTTCTGACGGAATCAATACACAACCTCCTGAATTTACTGCTTCCGGTGGTGAAGAGAAAACTTTTCCAAAAGGAAGTAATGCTGCTGCACTTACTAAACCGGTAATTTTTAAAAAATCTCTTCTGTCGTTTTTCATGATATATCAGGTTTTTTCCCAATATTAATTTAATTGAGCCTACTAAAGGTAAGGATTCCATCAATGCATGTTTCAAAAAAAAACCGGCAGAAGATTTTTACATCTCCTAACCGGTTTCATGTGGTGGCTTTTCAATAAAACGCTAATTTTCCCTAATTGTCTTCGTCTTACTGATTCAAAAATAGTCATTGACTAATCTCTAACACAATTTTACGTCAGGAATATTATTAAAAAAAGTTTTTTTCGATTTTGAAATGTGAAAACTTTTTTCTAAATGTGAAAACATGGGGGTTTTCGGGAATATATTCACATAAAAAAAGCCCCCGTTAGTCCGGAGGCTTTTTAATTTATTGGATAATAAATACTACTCTATTACAATACGAATCGTCTTGACTTCTACTCCAACTGATTTGACTGAAAGGAAGTACATGCCTTTTGCAAATGCACTCAAGTCAAGTTCATGCTGATTGTTTCCTGTCTCCAGTTTTATATTTTCAATCAACATTTTCTTACCTAACAGATCTTCAATTTCAATCATACAATTTGTTTTAGATTCTGAATCGAAACTCAATGTCAGTTTTCCTGTCGTTGGATTTGGATAGGCGCTGAATTCTGAAGATCCTGACAGATCTGAATTTGCCTGGCGACAGAATAGGCTTACACTAACATTGTAAAGCGCATGACTACTCGCACCGCAAGCATTGATTGCATTTGCGCGTACTACTGCCGAAGACGAAGTCGCTGTATTATAATTTACAGTAGCGCTCAAACCGGATGGCGCAGGGATTATCGTTGCACCTCCGGTAACAAGCCATGCATACGATGTGGCACCTGCAACAGGAGCAATCGAATACACAACAGACGAATTTGTCTTGCAAACAGCAGTCAGTCCGGAGATAACCGGAGCAGGTGGGCGTGATGTCACAGTATAGCAACGTGCAGGACCACTTCCACATGCATTGATCGCTGAAACACAAATGCTGGCAGATGCAGTCGTAAATGTCGGTCCGAATATTACATTGACAGACAAGCCTGTGCTGCTTCCAACAATTGTTACTCCTGCCGGAACTGTCCACTGATAAGATGTTGCTCCCGCTACAGCCAGTATTGAATACGTCGCTGATGTGTTGCACAAATTATTTCCAGGACCACTGATGCTTCCCGGTTGAACCGGAGTAGAACGAACTACAAATGATTTCACAAACGATCCGCAAGCATTCACTGCTGAAACAGTAACTGTTCCTGTTGTCCACATCGGACCGAAGCTTATTACTTGTGTTGTTGTCAATGGGCTCAATGTATTTGTTCCAAGTGTTGCATCACCGGAAACTGTCCACACATACGATGTTGCTCCTGTTACTACCGGCATAGAATACGTGCCTGAAGAATTTGCGCAAACATACGATGGTCCGCTAACTGCATATCCATGTGTTGGTATTCCTGTGATCAGCATTCCTTTCACAGCACTCTTACCGAAACAATTGAATGCATATACTTGAACAGAACCTTGACCGAATCCTGCCGGAATAGTTACCGTAATGGTATTCGTTCCCTGACCGCTCACAATTGTTCCTCCACCGGTTAGTGTCCATGTGTAACCAAGGGCGTTCAATGCACTTGTTGAATAGGTAACTGTTGCAGGACCACAAACAATTGCGGGACCTGAGATACTGATCGGCACTCCGGCATACGTTGTGAGTACCGGAATATTCATACAACTTGGTGCACTTGTTCCGCATGGAGTTACAGCAGAGACACAGATGAATCCACCGGCATATGTTGGTCCGAACGAAACAGAAATTGATGTTGTCGTTGAACTTCCTGTTGCTCCCGGAGGTAATGTCCAGATGTAGGAAGTTGCTCCCGGTACCGGTGTGATCGAATAAACTATTCCGGTTGTATTTCTACAAGCACCTTTCGGACCTGTGATAGGACCCGGTGTAGGTGGAGTTGCTCCTAAAGTTTCTACGATACCTGTAGCAGTTCCAGTACAACCATGTGAATCTGTAATGACACAAGTGTAAGTTCCTGCAGCAAGATTCGAAATGGTCTGTGTGGTTTGTCCACCAGGACTCCATAGATATGTGTACGGACTCACTCCACCTGTTGGATTAACTGTTGCAGTTCCTGTTGCACCAAGACAAATCGTTGCCGTGGTTGATACAGTACCTTCAACTTTCGGTGGCTGAGTGATGGTGATCACTGTTGTTTGGATACATCCATTTGCATCTACAACAGTTATCTGATGTGTACCGGCAGTAAGTATCAACACTCCTGTTCCCTGATATGGTCCAGTTCCGCCGGTTGCTGAAACAAATACTTCAGACGTTCCACCATAACAATTGATCGATGTGGCATTAACATTAATTACAATTGGCGCAGGCTGTGTAACTGTTACAATCACTGAACCTGAACATCCGTTTGCATCTGTTACAGTATACGTATAAGTTCCTGCTCCAACATTAAATGTTCCTGTTCCTGCATACGGCGGAGTACCACCTGTTGCTGAAACTGTAACACTACCATTTGTTCCGCCGAAGCATGGAACGTTGATTGTTGTGGCAGTAACATTAATCGTGTTTGTAATATCTGGAATGATGACCTGACAACATATCACATCTCCACATGCATTCGTGATGCAAAGAGTATATATTCCCGGAGGAGCAACGATACATGGACCTCCATTTTCAACACCGACCGGAAGATTAGTCCAGTTGTATGAAACAATCGGACAACGGAAACATTCTACCTGAACACATGCACCACCCATTCCTGTTGCACAATTGACAGGTGTGATGGTTGGCACTAT
>JAYUWA010000349.1:0-5091 GCA_043753795.1 Bacteroidota bacterium
AATTGGATTCCTCTGTACCAAGCACAAATTGTAATCTGAGAATCAGGGTTTAATGACGGAGAATCGAGAATAGTAATTCTGTCACTTCCATCAAAGTAATACGAAGTATTAGGAATATAAAATCTGTCGCTGTCTGACACGGCACCAACAATTGTCCCATTATTCAAATACCCACTATAATCAAGAGCGTCACCATCCAGTGGCCAATAACCCACTAAACCATTCGTTGGGATTTGTGCTTTTGCAACATAACCCGATGTAAAAAATAGGATTATAAAAATTCTTAATTTCATGATAGAGGGGTTAAAGGATTTAGGTTATTATCCGGTAAACATAATACTAATAATAAAAAAAACAAAAAAAGATGCTTTTTTATGAATATCGTCAATATTTTTGTTAGAAAAAGGGTGAATAACTATGAACCAAGATTGTCTCAAACCCGCTCGTATTCCTATATTTGCCCACTATATTAAACTATTAATAAACTATGATTCCTAAGGGAAAGCTTATCTCCATTGGTGGAGCAGAAGATAAAGGGACTGAACCGGAACCGAATTTTACTCAAAAGAATAATTTCAATTTTTTTGAATTACAGATTCTAAGCAGGATAGTTAGTGAGGCCGGTGGTCATGATGCATACATTGAAGTGATCACGAGTGCTTCATCAATACCTGAAGAAATTGGTCAGAATTATCTTGATGCGTTTAAGAAATTAGGTTGTACGAATATTCGTGTTATGGATATCCGTAAGCGTGAAGATGCAATGCAGCCTGATATCATTGACAGAATTAAAAAATGTCAAAGTGTAATGTTTAGTGGCGGAAACCAGCTTCGCCTCTCATCTATTTTCGGCGGAACAGAATTTCTGGAAATTCTGACACATCGCTATGCGCACGAGGATACATTTATCATTGCCGGTACCAGTGCCGGAGCGATGGCTATGTCGAATACGATGATCTATCAAGGCAGTAGTTCAGAAGCATTGTTTAAAGGTGAGGTAAAGATCACGACCGGACTTGCATTTATAAAGGATGTGATCATAGATTCTCATTTTGTAACGAGAAACAGATTCGGCAGATTAACACAAGCCGTTGCTGCAAATCCATCGTGCATAGGAATTGGCTTAGGTGAAGATACAGGTGTACTTATTTCAGAAGGTCGGTACATGGAAGCCATCGGCAGCGGACTGATCATCGTAATTGACGGTCATAATATCAGACATAACAACATCGCCGACCTGAAAGAAGGCTCTCCCCTATCCATTGAAAACCTGACTGTCCATGTAATGGCCAAAGGAAATCACTATGATTTGAAGTCGAGGAAGTTTTATTCGGAGGTTTTTGTTAGGTAAGGGTGTTATCAAAATCAAAAATAATTTTATAGATTTTACAGAATAAATGTTCCCATTTGGAATATATAATTGACTAATTGAACTATATGTTCTATACTTGTGTCATTATAAGTATTTTAAATGAAATTAAGAGCCTTATTGCTGGGCTTCTTTTTGCTTTTTGCTCTGGATTCAGCAAATTGCCAATCAAAGAAGATGCTTGTCAGAACCCTTACGGGAGTAAAATTAATGGACTTAACTGGTCCAACTCCAGTTATTGGTCCTCAGATAGCAGGATTTGGAGGTGGTTCAGCCGAAGAAGAGTTGAATATCATGACCGATGCAGCCAATAACATTTTGTTCTTGACGGCGTGTGATAATTCAAATGTTATTAAAGTTTTAACTTCCACATATACATTAATGCCGAATGGTTTGATTAGAGGTGATGCCTCATCATTAGAGTCCGCAATTTGTAAAATACCTTGTACTACTGATCAGTTTTACTTTTTCAATTTTGTGATGGATGTTGCAACATTGAGGGATTCATTGTTCTATTCAATAATTGATATGTCCCTGAATGGAGGCTTAGGAGCAGTTACTCAAAAAAACGTTTATTTGGGTAGTGGGTTTAAAGAAGGAATGTCAATATCACATCAAGCACGTAATGGCTGTAGATGGTTATTAGTTTCTGGATTTGACAGTGCGAATAACTTTTATGTAAAAGAATTTAAAATTTCTAATTCAGGAGTAACGGGCCCGATAATTTTGGATACATATCCAATGGTCTCGCCAATTAATAATCCTCATGAGTTAGAATTGTCCGGTGACAATATGAAAATGTGTGTTTCAACATTTTCACCGAATCCTGCTGATGCAGATCTACTCTTATACGACTTCGATCTTGAATCAGGTACAATATCAGGCAGGCAACTATTGAATGTTTCCAATCAAATTGTATTAGGCCTTGAATTCTCCCCAGATGCGACAAAAATCTATTATCAAACAAATACAACAAATATTTCTACACTTGGACGATATGATCTGACAACTTCTACCAATCAGATTATCGACAATACCCGTACAAGATATCAATCTGATCCCGAATTAGGAGGAAATGGTAGGATATATATTGGAGGAAATTATGTTGAGAGTTATATTAGTGAGATCGCTGACCCGAATAATCCTAATGTTGCAAATATTCAATATACTAGAAATGCTTATTTAGTTGATGTCGGCGGATGTCGTCCAGGTTTAACTAATACAATAGATGGAGAACCAATCGGTACTTCGAATGTACCTAATCAAATTGACTTTACGTATTTGACTTTGCCAGGGTGTAATGAATTTCAATTTCTGGATTCTACCTGTTTAGGAACATGGCATAAATGGGACTTTGGCGATGGGCAAGTATCATTTGATCAGAACCCTGTTCATCAATTTCAAACTCCTGGGACTTACAATGTAAATTTAAGAGTGCTCATCTGTTCAGACACATTAAGTGTAACTCATACTGTAAACTCATCCTTATCAATTCCGGCTTTAACAATTTCACCGGACGTTAGCGTTTGTAATGGTGATTCAACTGTACTTACAATTACTGGTGCGCAAACATATTCATGGTCTCCTTCTACTTCATTGAGTTCTTCGAATGATTCTATAGTTATGGCTTTCCCTAATGCGAATACAACCTATACTGTTACAGGTACTACAGCCAGTGGCTGTACAACTACTTCAACTGTGACAGTCTCCGCTGTAATTGCAGATGTTGAAATTATAGCAATTGGTGATACTATCGTGTGTTTCGGAAATGCAGTTACTTTGAATGGAAGTGGAACAACACAATATCTATGGTCTAATGGTTCTACATCTGCAACAATAAATCCTATTACAAGCGGAATGTACTATTTAGAAGGTATTGAAAATGGATGCCGCGATCTTGATAGTATTAATGTATTAGTAAATCCTGTTCCGGCAACCTTTGTAAGTGGCTCTCCATCTCAAACTATATGTAATGATGTACCAATTAACATTCAAGCTTTTGGAGCAGACACTTATTTATGGACGCCATCCACAGGATTGAATTCAACTACTGATTCTATAGTAATCGCCAATCCAACTATTTCAACTACATACACCGTGACAGGAACCAACCAATTCGGATGCATTGGCACAGCAACAACTACAATAATTCCTGCTACCGCTTCTGTTAACATTACATATATTGGTGATACAGTAATCTGCGCAGGCAACGTTGTAAATCTTACTGCTAATGGAACATCTCAATTTCTTTGGTCTAACAGTTCAACAAATCAAAGTATAACTGCAAGAACTTCCGGAATATATTATGTCCAAGGATTTGAAAATGGCTGTATTGACACTGATTCGGTAAATATTGTTGTCAATCCAATTCCAAATTTAGTACTTAGTGTACCTCCATCAATTATAATTTGTAACAACTCAAGCGCAACCATTTCAGCATTTGGAGCAGCGGCTTATTCATGGTCACCTGCACTTGGATTAAGTTCCACCACTGATTCTATAGTAATAGCAAATCCCATTACAGGAACAGTATACACTGTAACCGGGACTAATTCTTATGGTTGCACAATTTCAACCACTGTATCTGTAACACCTTCAAGTGTCAATGCAGCAATAAATGCATCCGGCCCGCTTACTTTTTGTGATGGGGATTCAGTAGTATTAAATGCAACAGGAGGAAATCAATATCAGTGGAACACAGGTGAAAATTCTACTTCAATTTCAGTCTCAAATTCCGGCACCTATACTGTTTTTACAAGTGATGGCACTTGCATGGATTCAACATCAACTTCTGTAGTTGTAAATCCTTCACCTTTAGCAGCACTTTCAGTACAGCCAAATACAGAATTTTGTGATGGAGATTCTGCTCTTATTTTTGTAAACTCAACTTTGAATACAAACAAAGAATGGTATTTAGAAAACTTATTGATTGTCGGTAATAATTCAGATAGTATTTATGCTTATTCAGACGGATTATATTCGGTTGTTGTTCAAAATAATTTAGGTTGCACAAATACAGACTCTGTCGACATAAATGTTTTACAAACACCAAATGCTGACTTTTCATCTCCATTAATTTCATGTTCAGCATTCATTTCGCTTAACAATAATTCGACTAACTCAACTTCTTACCTGTGGAATTTCCCAAACAACAATCATTCAGTATTGAGTAATCCGACATATATTTTTCCTGATACCGGAACATTTTCGATTACATTGATTGCAAGAAATAATTTTTGTATCGACTCAATTTCTTCTACAATAATAATTGGAAGTACTCCATTTGCAGAATTTAACTTTGATACCATTTGCGGCCTTACAAGAACATTTGTTAATAGTTCTGTAGGTGGATCTATTTTTAACTGGAATTTTGGTGATGGAGACACTTCGAATTCTCTAAACCCAGTTCATGATTATTTGATTGAGGGAAATTATGACGTGACACTATATGCTTCGGATGTAAACGGATGTACCGATAGTATTGAAAAGCAAATAGTGCTGATTGATAATATTCCAGCTGAATTTGATTTCAATTTCGATTCATGCTCCAAGGTTGTCTCTTTTGTTCCTGTCAACACAAATTCAAGCGCCTATTATTGGGAATTCGGTGACGGTTCAGTTAGTACTGAAGTTTTAACCCAGCATTCATATAGCACTCCAGGTGAATACGAAGTCCAATTAACTACTAATTATGGAAGAATGTGTTCGCAACAATCCCTTTC
>JAYUWA010000350.1:0-5080 GCA_043753795.1 Bacteroidota bacterium
TAAAAATGACGCGCCCATTTTCTGAGACTTGAAATAATGCGCAATGATATTTGCAGATAAAACTTCTCCATGTCCGCTAAGGAAATCAAGTGTTCTTGAAGAAAGTTCTCTTACCAGATATACTCCGTGTAGAATGTCATGCAACTCTGCAAAAGTGCTTTCCAGAAAATCATGCAGAGATTTATCACGATGCAAACCGAGTTCACGAACCGTTTTAACATGGCGCTCTCTTATCTCTCTGAAAACAGAAATATATTCATCGTCTTGCTTTGCAGCGAGCCGACTCATCTTAATTAATTCATCGGTCACTCCGCCAAATGCAGATACGACTACTCCGACTTTCTTATGTTTTTTCTTGAGATCGTTTACAATTGCTGCAAGACCTTCAATGCGCTGCGCAGTGGCGACAGATGTGCCGCCAAATTTTACTACTATCATAGATGTGAAAATAATTCCACATACATACGAAATACGCTGTGAAAATGTTATTAAATCAACACTTATACAACCAGTTACATATCAATTCTTTACCCCATTCTGTAAGAATAGACTCCGGATGGAACTGAACTCCTTTTAACAGTTGATTTTCATGGGTTAAAGCCATTATTTCACCATGAATATCCAAAGCAGTAACGTTCAATGATGAGGGCAACGATTCAGAATCGACACACCACGAATGATATCTGCCGGTTTTAAACGTATGCGGCAAACCTAAGAAAAGTGGTTCATTGGTATTGACAACCTTCGTTGAAATTGCTACTCCATGGTGAACATCCGGTAAATTGTAGAGTTTCCCGCCAAAGGCAATTGCAATTGCTTGCATACCCAGACAAATTCCAAGCATTTTTTTTTCGGAAGAAAATCTTCTGATAATTTCAATCATACGTCCGGCTTCTTCCGGCAAACCCGGTCCGGGAGAAAAAACGATCCTGTCAAATATCGCGACCTCTTCAACTTCTATCTCATCATTCCTTTTTACCACAACATCAGATTCAAAATCGTTCAGATAATGAAAAAGATTGTAGGTGAAAGAATCATAGTTATCAAGAAGTAGAATTTTCAAATCGGGAAGATTACTTTACTGCAATAACAGAAATTTCAACATTAACATTTTTGGGAAGGCCTGCAACTTCCACCGTTTCACGTGCAGGGAAATTGTCTGTGAAGTAATTTGCATATACATCATTGACTGCAGAAAAATTATTCATATCACTGAGGAAAATCGTTGTCTTGACAACATCATTGAATGTATATCCGGCTTCCTTCAATATCGCTGAAATATTCTCCAGCACTTGTGTAGCTTCACGGAGTATATTCAACATTACTAGATTCCCATCTGCAGGATTGATTGCAATTTGTCCGGAGACATAGAGTGTATTATTAAATTCTACTGCCTGATTGTATGGACCAATCGGTGCCGGCGCATTTGAAGTTTTTATAATTCTTTTCATAAGCTTTTTGATTCCTGAAATTCCTTTCCTAACCAGGATTTAAAAAACCGTTGTTGTTCCTGGTCAGCATTATTGTTTCTTATGATACTATATTTTGGATAATATTCTTTTAAATCGCTTTCGATAGCAATATCTTTCAGACGTTTCATTGCAGTTAAAACAGTGATCACAATTGTTTCACCGCGACTTAAAAATAACAGCTCCTGAAGGTTATCTTCAACTTTCTTTTCATTGACAGCAATAATTTCATCGTCCTTTCCTAATCCCGCTGTGAATGCCGGCGAGTCAGGATAAACAGCAGTTACTTTTGTGATGCGGTTATCAGCAGAGATCTTGAACCCAAAATAACGTTCACTTTCTTCTTCTGATGGAATTTGATGCAGGAGTAATCCGGCATAATCTAAAGTTTCTTGCAGGATCTGAGTATCATCTTCCGTTCCATAAACAAAATCGATAAAGAAATCAGCTAGAGAAACTCCTGCACAATGGCTGACAAGTGAAATATAATCGTGATCTGTATATCCGCGCATTTTTTTTCCGAAGTCGTTGTACAGATTCACCATTACTGTATCTAATGATGCTTTGTGATCAGTATTTTTTCTGATGAGCAAATCTGTCATCATTGCTGTTAGACTACCTTCATCATAGATAGAAGTTTTTCTTCCGGGAACACCGGGAACATAACCATCCAGCCAGGTATCAAAACTGCTGTCTGCCACAGCCATATTGAGTCTTCCCGGATTATCAAAATGCTTTTGCAATCTCACATTCAATTCAACGAAAAACTGATCGATAGAATAAACATCAGCACGAGCTAAGATCTGATCACCATAGTAAGTAGTAACACCTTCGTAAACATATCCTAGTCTGGAATAATTTTCCTTAGTATAATCATAAGGCATCATTTCAATTGGACGGATCGTTTTGATATTCCATGCATGAAACAATTCATGTGAAGCAACACCGATAAAATCTGTATACAATGCTTCGTTCATCAATTGCGAACCGGGACCTAAAGCCAGTACAGTTGAGCGCAGATGTTCTACACCATGATAGAATTTATTTGGAAGGATCTGAACAAGGAACAAATATTCTTCAACAGGAAAACTACCCATGATCTCAATTTGTTTTTCAGAAAAAGCTTTGAAGTCAGCAAGAATTCTTGGCCAGTCAGGTTGCGTATCGCCTTGAATTGCTATGGAGAAATTTATTCCTGAAGCTTCATACGATTTTACCTGTAAAGTAGAGCTGGCGATAAATGGACTGTCAACTAATTCATCATAATCTTCTGCCAGTAAGATCCGCTCACCTGATTTCTGCAATGAAGTTGCAATTCTATAATTTGCAGGAAGTTTTAATTCGACAATACATTCTTCATGGATCCTGTTTTGAATAAAGAGGAAACAATGAACAGGATTAATGTAGATCTGTTCGTCGTCGACCCAACATGCACCGGCATCTAACTGTGCACAATAATACTCGTATTTGATGATGAGTTCTTTTGCGCCATCAGTTGAAACGCTCCACGAATCTTTATTCAGCTTTCTGAATGCAAGTGCTTCATTCTTGTTGTTCATTGCCCGCCACTTTCTGACATTCTTTGCAAAGTTTGCAATTTCATATCGTCCGGGCCTCCAACTTGGAAGTTGAAAAATTACTTCATCACTGTCAATATCTGAAACGTGCATTTCAATTTCTACAAAATGAGAAATCGGATGAGCGGCTGCTAGTTTATATAAAATGGGCATATGCAATTTTATAAATAATCTCCTTGCATTTTACGCATCATCGGGCGAAGAATTCAACATTTTTAAAATGTGAACTCAAATAGAGCAATAGTATTCAATCTGCGCAAAATCTGCGTGTTCTGTGGGATCTGCGGGATTAAAAACACACAATATTTCTTTCCCGCAGAACTCGCAGATTTTGCGCAGATTTTGTGCGGATAGATACATTAGAGGAAATAAGATATTTTTCAGTTATAAAAGTTCATCAAATGATTGGCTGAACTGGATTATTGCACATCGATTTATAACATTACGAATCAATTACTTACAAGAAATCATCAATTCGAGTTTGTAAAATTAGCTTTAAGAAATGCAAGAAGATCTCATTCTTAGAACGACTACAGATTCCCAAAATTGTAATTACCTTCGCCCAAATTCTGAAAATTATGAATTACGATCTTATCGTATTGGGAAGTGGTCCCGGAGGTTATGTAGCAGCAATTAGAGCAGCACAGTTAGGAATGAAAACAGCAGTGATAGAGAAATCAGAGCTGGGTGGAGTTTGTCTGAACTGGGGATGTATTCCTACAAAAGCACTTTTAAAAAGCGCACAGGTTTTTGAATATTTAATGCATGCACAGGATTACGGTATAAAAGTTAGCGGTGCAGAAGCAGATTTTCCTGCAATGGTAAAACGCAGTCGTGGTGTTGCAGATGCCATGAGCAAAGGTGTAACATTTTTGTTAAAGAAAAATAAAGTTGACGTAATAGCCGGTTATGGTACTTTAAAAACAGGTCGTAAAGTTGAAGTGAAAGACAATGCCGGAAAACTTCAGACTTATGAAGCAAAGAATATTGTTATTGCAACAGGAGCGCGGTCACGTGAATTACCTTCACTTAAGCAGGATGGAAAAAAAGTCATCGGCTACAGAGAAGCAATGTCGCTTGAGAATCAACCGAAGTCAATGGTAGTAGTCGGATCAGGTGCAATTGGAGTTGAGTTTGCATATTTCTATAATTCTATTGGAACAAAAGTAACGATAGTAGAATTTATGCCGAACATTGTTCCGATTGAAGACGAAGATGTATCTAAGCAACTTGCCCGTTCATTCAAAAAATCAGGAATAGAAATTATGCTTGAATCAACTGTTGAAAGTGTTGATACTTCAGGCAAAGGATGTAAAGTAAAAGTAAAAAGTAAAAAGGGTGAAGAAATTTTAGAATGTGATGTAGTACTTTCAGCAGTTGGGATAGCATCTAATATTGAGAATATCGGTTTAGAAGAAGTTGGAATCATCACAGACAAAGGCAAGATCCTTGTCAACGAATGGTATCAGACAAATATGCCGGGATATTTTGCTATTGGAGATGTATTAAATACTCCTGCGCTTGCACACGTAGCTTCGCATGAAGCGATAACTTGTGTAGAAAAAATTGCAGGAATGCATGTTGAGCCAATCGACTATAAAAATATTCCGGGTTGTACTTATTGTTCACCGGAAATAGCCTCTGTTGGATATACAGAAAAAGCAGCTAAAGAAGCCGGATATGAAATCAAAGTTGGTAAATTTCCATTTTCAGCAAGTGGCAAAGCAAAAGCCGGTGGTAGCGCCGATGGTTTTGTAAAAGTAATTTTTGACGCCAAGTATGGCGAATGGCTGGGTGCTCACATGATTGGTGCAAATGTCACTGAACTTGTAGCAGAAGTTGTTGCTGCCCGAAAACTGGAAACAACAGGTCATGAAATAATAAAAACAGTCCACCCCCACCCGACTATGAGCGAAGCGATCATGGAGGCTGTGGCGGAGGCTTATGGGGAGTGTATACACCTTTAAGGTCAAAGATCAAAGTTCAAAGTTCAAAGTTCAAAGTTCAAAGTTGGCTTCGTAGGTGACTACGAAG
>JAYUWA010000351.1:0-1576 GCA_043753795.1 Bacteroidota bacterium
CAGACTACGAATGGCGGCTTCGATTATTATGTTGTGAAAACAAATGATGTCGGAGTGAAACTCTGGGATGCAACTTTCGGCGGTTCATTGGAGGATGAACTTACTACTGCAATTCAAACAGGTGATGGTGGATTTCTATTAGGTGGTTATTCACGCTCAGGAATCAGTGGCGACAGAACTGAAGCCAATTGGGATCAGTCCGGTCACAACTACTCTGATTATTGGATCGTGAAAATCGATGCGCAGGGTGTTAAACAATGGGATAAACGTTTCGGCGGAATCTATGAAGACAAACTCAATTCAATCGTCATCGCAGGTGATGATGGTTATTTGCTTGGTGGATTTTCTGAATCATCTATTACAGGCGACAAATCACAGGCAACATTAGGTGGTCCTGATTATTGGGTCGTAAAAATTAATGCTAGTGGAACAAAGATCTGGGATAAAACTTTCGGTGGAAATAGAAATGATCAATTGACTTCTATTGCTAAAACAAAAGATGGTGCTTTTGTACTTGCTGGATTCACTTGGTCTGATCTGAGTGGTGACATCACTACTGCTAATCGTGGTTTGAATAATTATTGCGATTACTGGATCATGAAAATGGATGCGTTCGGAAATAAAGTTTGGGATAAAAGATATGGCGGAGCAACAAACGATCATTTGTTTTCAATCATAGAAAGTAATGACGAAGGATTTTTCATGGCCGGATATTCATATTCATCTGTTAGCGGTGAAAAAACGTCAGCAAATCATGGTGCTGTAAATACTTCCGATCTATGGGTTATAAAAACAGATGAGCTGGGAAATATTCAATGGGATAAAACTCTTGGCGGAAATCTTAATGAAAATAAATATGGAAACATTTCTCAGACACAGGATAATGGTTTCTTTATCGGATCAACTTCTTATTCTCAAGTTAATGGTGATAAAACAGAAAATAACTTAGGACAAGAAAATAACTGGGTAATAAAACTGGATGCACTTGGAAATGTGCAGTGGGACAAAACTATCTTTACTTCCGGTCGTGATGACAGCGGCTTTGCATATCTGCTCAGCGATGGAAGTATAGTAGCAGCAAATCACAGCAACGGCGATATTGCAGGTTACAAAACGCAGACAACGTATGATATCTCAAAAAAATATTGTGATTTCTGGATCGTAAGATTATCAAATGCCGTTCCTCCGGTCGCTGATTTCATTCAGCCTGATCAGGAAGTATGCGCTAAATCTTGTATCGATTTTACAAATCTATCAGTCAATGCAATTTCATATCAGTGGAGTTTCCCCGGAGCAACTCCTTCAGCGAGCAATTTGAGAAATCCTTCAAACATTTGCTATAATACAGCAGGTGTTTATGATGTAATGCTGATCGTAGAAAACAATTACGGAGTAGATACACTTCTGATGCCTGCATATATAAATGTGCTGCAGTCACCAAACAATATTGCTTTAACAGTTGTCAATGACACGTTATATGCACCATCAGGATATGCTTCGTACGCCTGGTACCTGAATGGCAATCCGATTTTAACTGCAACGGGAAATTATATTGTTCCTCAGGCTAGTGGAGATT
>JAYUWA010000352.1:0-5068 GCA_043753795.1 Bacteroidota bacterium
GATATGGATGGATTTGAAGTTGCTCGTTTACTGAAAGAGAATTCCAGGACGAAAGATATTTCAATCATTTTCGTAACGGCATTGAGTAAGGATGAGAAATTCACTATTCAAGGTTATGAAGAAGGTGCGGTTGATTATCTGCATAAGCCGCTTGACTATAACATTGTTTTAGCGAAAGTAAACGTCTTTGAACGGTTGTTCCTTCAGCAGAAGGAATTAAAGGCGGCTAACGACAAGTTGCAGCGAATCAACAAACAGCTCGATGAGTTTGTTTACGTCGTTTCACACGACTTAAAAGCACCTCTACGCGGACTTTCCAGTCTGGCTTCATTCCTGGAAGAAGAATTGGGTGATAAACCCCGTCAGGAAGTTATCGATATCCTGGATATGATGAAAAGCCGTACAAGCCGCTTGCAAGGTTTGATTGAAGGTATTCTTCACTATAGTAGAATGGGAAATGTTACCGATACAAAAGAAACATTCTCGACTAAAGAATTGATTATCAGTATAATAGATTTACTTAGTCCTCCGCCGAACTTCAGATTCGAGGTTTCAGATAGTTTACCTGAGGTCCATGCCGAGCGAATTAAATTGCATGAGGTATTTCAGAACTTGATATCTAATAGTATCAAATACAATACGAAAGAGAATGCAACCATAAAAATTGAATATCAGGACTACCCTACTCACTTTGAATTTTCAGTGATTGACAATGGAATTGGAATTAAAGAAGAACATTTGATAAAGATCTTCGGAATATTTCAAACCCTTGTTCCTAAAGATAAAGTTGAAAGTACCGGTATAGGATTAACGATCGTCAAGAAGATAGTTGAACAACAAGGCGGAGAAGTGATTGTGACTTCAAAGTTCGGTGAAGGTTCTTGCTTTAATTTTACCTGGATGAAATCATAGCATAGCTATGTACAAATAGTATTTACTTAACAAACACGTAAATGACGCTAGAGAATTTCTCAGCGTCATTTTTTGTTTTCAGATTGGATTGAAGTCCGTTTAAAAATGTTGCCGCTAAATTATTTTTACCATTCACATTTTTCTCTGTTAGCATAGACACATAGAAACTATCAAACTTCATAGGTAAAGCACGAACAAAATTGAAATGATGTTTGTTGAAAAGAGCCTTCATTGTTTCCGGAGTGAAATGATAAAGATGACGCGGTACATCGTACGCAGCCCAATTTGAACCATAAATTTTTGCATCGTGAGAGTTACAATTAGGGACTGCGATGATTGCCTTTCCACCTGGTTTCAGGAGGGTATGAAGCTCAACGATCCTTTCGTTTAAAGCATGTACATGTTCAAGGACATGCCACATAGTGATTATATCGAAGGATTCTTTCTCGAAACTAGCTATACCGTGTTGATCTGTTACTTCAAGTTTGTGATTTGTGATAGCTTGTTCGCGTGCTTTCTCACTTGGTTCGATCCCCTTCCCTATCCAGCCGCCATTAATTGCTGCGGCTAAGAATTCGCCTGTCCCACAGCCAATATCAAGTAACCTCTTTGTACTGTTTGATCCTTTCTTTTGTGACTCAAATTCTCTATTAATTAGTGAGACTTTTTTATTCAATGAATATTTTCGCACCCAATGGTAAACTGTATTAATTATCCCTTTTTTTGAATTACTATGGCTAATATAGTTCTCACTTTCATAATACCGCCCTATTTCCATCTCATTCGGTCTAGGGTTGGTAAATTTAAAGCCACAAGTACCACATTCAACTATAGTAAATGTTTCACGTGAAACAGTATAATCTGTACAGTCAGCGAACTTTTTAAAGTTTGTTCCACTACAAAGTGGGCAATTTGATAAATTTTGCATATAATATTGTTCCACGTGAAACATAGTGAGGAGAATGTATTCTAATGAATAATTTATCGGCTCAAGAAAACCATTAAAACAGAGATGTCCGAAGGCGAAATTCCGCTAATTCGGGAAGCTTGTCCTAGTGTAGAAGGTTTTACAGAGGATAACTTGATTCGGGCTTCCATAGACAATGAATTCAGGGAATGGTAATTAAAATCTTCTTTCAGGAAAATTTCTTCCATTTTACTGAATTTTTGGACAATTTCATTCTCTTTGTCTATGTAACCCTCGTATTTCATAGAAATTTCTGCTTGTTCGATAGCGTCTGACCTGAAGTCTTCGGGAATGTTATCGATGAAATCGCTAAGAGGCTTTACAACATTGGCAATTAATTCCATATTAAGCTGAGGACGTAATAATACACCGGATAGCTTCACTTTTTGACGTAATTCATCTGTACCCGCTTCAACCATCATTTCATTTACTTCTTTCGGGGAAACAGAATAATTTTTAATGAAGTCTATTAATTCATCGCAGTATGTAACTTTCTTTTCAACTCTTGAAAGTCTATCGTCTGAAGCAAGTCCTAAACGATTACTCAATGGTGTCAGACGTACATCTGCATTATCCTGGCGAAGCAGCGTGCGGAACTCTGCACGTGAAGTAAACATCCGGTAAGGCTCGTCGGTTCCTTTAGTGACAAGATCATCGATAAGAACACCAATGTATGCTTCTGAACGTTTTAAAATAAGAGGTTCCTTTTCGTTGATATTTAAGTGAGCATTGATTCCTGCCATCAGCCCTTGACAAGCTGCTTCTTCATATCCGGTTGTGCCATTTATTTGTCCTGCGAAGAAGAGGTTTTTAACAAGCTTCGTCTCGAGTGTTAACCCAAGTTGCTGCGGTGGGAAGTAATCGTATTCTATTGCATATCCCGGACGGAACATTTTCGCTTTCTCAAATCCGGGAATCATTTTTAATGCACGTAATTGAACATCTTCAGGTAAAGAAGTAGAGAAGCCGTTCAAATAGATTTCGACTGTATTCCAGCCTTCAGGTTCAACAAAAAGCTGGTGTCGTTCTTTATCGGCAAAGCGATTGATCTTATCTTCAATCGACGGACAATATCTGGGACCAATTCCCTGAATTCTTCCTGTAAACATTGGAGATTTTTCAAACCCTTCTTTCAGAATATTGTGGACAGCATCATTTGTATATGTAATCCAGCAACAGCGTTGCTTCTCAGGAATAGGAGTATTCAGATACGAAAATCTACCCGGGATAGCATCTCCATCCTGAACTTCCATTTTAGAATAATCGAGAGAACGGCCATCAATGCGAGGCGGTGTTCCTGTTTTCATTCTACCGCTCTGAAATCCAATTGATACCAATTGCTCAGTGATTCCTGTAGCAGCCTTCTCGCCAGTTCTTCCTCCTCCGAAATTCTTTTCGCCGATATGAATTATACCATTAAGGAAAGTTCCATTCGTTAAGACAACAGATTTAGCACTGAACTCAATTCCCATGCTTGTTCTGACCCCGGCAATTCGACCATCATTGATAATCAATGAGTTAACCATGTCTTGCCAGAAATCAACATTTGGAGTTTGCTCAAGCATATTTCTCCATTCAGTAGCAAAGACCATTCTGTCATTTTGTGTCCGTGGACTCCACATGGCCTGGCCTTTCGAGCGATTAAGCATTCGAAACTGGATCATGGAAAGATCCGAGACGATGCCGCTATAGCCGCCCATAGCATCTATCTCTCTGACAATCTGACCTTTAGCGATTCCGCCCATAGCAGGATTACACGACATCTGCGCTATTGTCTGCATATTCATAGTGATCAATAAAACTTTCGATCCCATATTTGCAGCAGCAGCAGCAGCTTCGCAACCGGCATGACCGGCACCAACAACAATTACATCGTAATGAGCTTGCATAATGCAAAGCTAGTGAATTTTCGTCTGACGTTTTTCGTTTTTCGTCTCACGTCTTTCGTACAGGCACTTGCGAAAGACAAGAGACGAAAAACGAAAAAACAAAAAACACCCGATAGTTTATTCCCATCAAAACGCATGAACCTTTAAAAATCTTTTTACTTTTGCTCGCCCAATAATTTTTTGCTTGAGTAAGCATTACGATCATAAAGTATCGGCAGCAATGCTGCTCGTTACACTTGGAATCATTTACGGAGACATTGGAACATCGCCACTGTACGTAATGAAAGCCATTGTAGGTAAACAACCAATCAATCCCGAAGTTGTCTTAGGAGGCATTTCATGTATCTTCTGGACACTTACGATTCAAACAACGTTCAAGTATGTGATGCTCACGTTGAGAGCAGACAACAAAGGTGAAGGCGGGATCTTTTCTCTGTATGCACTGATACGTCGAACGAAAGTAAAGTGGTTGATATGGCCTGCAGTGATAGGTGGTTCAGCGTTATTAGCAGATGGAATTATCACTCCACCCATTTCAATTTCATCAGCCATCGAAGGACTCCGGATCTACAATCCGGAAATTCCAACGATACCGATTGTAATTGCAATCCTGACAGCATTATTTTTCATTCAGCAATTTGGAACAAAGTTCGTCGGACAATTTTTTGGTCCGATGATGTTGATTTGGTTTTCGACAATAGCGGTTTTAGGCGTCTATAATATGATCGACCATCCGTATGTATTCAAAGCGCTGAATCCATATTATGCAATTCACCTGATCACACAATATCCCGGTGGGTTCTGGCTCTTGGGAGCAGTCTTTCTTTGTACAACAGGAGCGGAGGCGCTCTATAGTGATCTTGGACATTGTGGAAGGAAGAACATCCGTATCACATGGGTGTTTGTGAAGACATCTTTACTACTGAATTATTTCGGACAAGCTGCATGGTTACTTGAGAGAGAAGGATCGTTGTTGAAAGACAAAAATCCATTCTTCGAAATGATGCCGCAGTGGTTTCTTATTCCCGGAATTGTCATTGCAACGGCAGCAGCAATTGTTGCCAGTCAGGCATTGATCAGCGGATCATTTACATTGATCAACGAAGCGATACGATTAAATTTCTGGCCGAAGGTCCGGGTTGTTTATCCGACTGACATGCGCGGACAACTTTATGTACCATCAGTTAACTGGGTGTTGCTTGCAGGTTGTATTGGAATTACATTATTCTTCAAAGAGTCGAGTGGGATGGAAGCTGCTTATGGTCTAGCGATCATCATAACGATGTTGAGTACAACAACG
>JAYUWA010000353.1:0-1575 GCA_043753795.1 Bacteroidota bacterium
TAACACTAACGGATTCTATTATGTCAGGATAAATAGTTCCCTGAGCAAGCCACTTTACATTGGTGATCCGGTGAGCTTCTTCATCAAATACATCGATAAAGACTTTTCCAATTGCTTTCCGTTTTGCTTCCGGATCTATCAAGCCTTTCAGTTCAGAATAAAATTTGTCCTTTGCATCGACACCTTTTATGTTTAAACCCATGTGTCGGTATGATTCAAGTACCTGTGCATATTCATTCTTTCGCAGTAAGCCATTGTCAACAAAAATGCAATGAAGATTTTTTCCAATTGCCTGATGTAACAATACAGCAGCAACGCTACTATCTACTCCACCCGATAAACCCAGTACAACTACGTCATCCTGCAATTTTTCTTTAAGATTCCCGATCGTTTCAGAAACGAATGCTGCAGGTGTCCAGTCTTGTTTGCATTTGCAAATTTTTACGATGAAATTTTTTATCAACGATTTACCGTCGGCAGAATGTGTTACTTCCGGATGAAATTGAATTCCAAAAGTCATTTCATTATCGATCTTAAAAGCGGCAACTTTTACATCAGAAGTTTGGGCAATGATTTGAAATTTTTCTGGGATCTTAGCAATGGTATCACCATGCGACATCCATACAGTGCTATTGAGCGGAATATTTTCGAAGAGTTCGTTCTTTTCAATTGAGACAAGGTGAGCACGACCATATTCTCTGATCTTTGATGGTAGTACTTCTCCCCCATTTTTGTAAGCAAGTAATTGTGCTCCATAACAAACGCCAAGTACGGGTACTTTACCACGAATAGAATTGATATCCATTTCCGGATGATTCTCATCTCTGACAGAAGAAGGGCTACCGGAAATGATAACACCTTGAACATCCGGCGTAAGAGCAGGAAAATTATGAAAAGGGTGAATTTCACAATAAACATTTAATTCCCGGACTCTGCGGGCAATGAGTTGAGTGTATTGAGAGCCAAAATCGGCTATGAGAATTTTCTGATGCATGGGCAAAAATATTGTTATTTTTTGTCAATAAAGAATCCATTTTAAGTCAATTGAAAGATTTTATCAGTTTTCATCCGACACTTTTGAACAATGTTTTGAATTTAGGTGAATAGATGATAATTATTGAAAGTGACAACAATCATAAGCAGTAAGAAAGTATGAGAATTCCAGAAAGAATCTTAATAGAATTCAGAATTGAAACAATTCTGTTTGAATCCAACAACATGATTTTCAGCAATTCATAATTCCACCAAGTTGTCTGATTTCATTTGTCGTAGTAAATAAATATACAATGATCCTATTGCTAAATAACAACCAACTATGTCTGTATCTTTTAAGAATTGCCGTATTGCATTTTCTCTTTTATCGCTTCTATTTGTTAGCAGCACAAAAGTCTATTCTGAAGTCCCTCGGCCTGATCATGTCGTAATTTGTGTATTGAGAGAATCATGCATATCAGCAGATCATAGGCTCTCCTGCTGCTCCCTATATCAATCAACTTGCATCTATTGGTGCGAACATGGTTGAATACTATGGACTAAGTCACCCTTCACAAACAAATTACATTAAATTATTTTCTG
>JAYUWA010000354.1:0-1573 GCA_043753795.1 Bacteroidota bacterium
AACACAGAGTGCACTGAGTTCACAATGAGATCACGGAATTGAGCCGTACACTCTTGTGCTCTAAGTGTTAAACTTGTGTTCTCAGTGTTTAAAAAAATCGGAGAACGAAGGCGGCAATTATGAATCATAACCTTGAATTGTACACTTCCCTTTATAAATTTGAAATCCTCTTCTTCGCTTCGAGAAATTCCTCCCAAACTTCCTTCACAATCTCGCCTGCAGGAATTATTTTATTTACAGCAGCAGCAACCTGCCCAATTTCCAATTCACCTTCCTCCATATCACCCTCAAACATTCCCTTCTTTGCACGCGCACGGCCGAGTATCAATTTCAATTCTTCAGTACTCGAGCCTTTTGCTTCAGCTTCTGCAATCTGATTGAAAAATTTATTCCGCATCAACCGAACCGGTGTCAGTTGCTTTAACATCAGCATAGTCTCGCCTTCTTCACTTTCAACAACTTTGTTTTTAAAAGACAAATGTCCTGATGATTCTAACGATGCTACAAAACGAGTTCCCATTTGCACTGCTTCTGCTCCTAATGCAAAACAAGCAAGCATAGAACTTCCCGATGCAATTCCGCCTGCCGCAATCAACGGCAATTTTGTTGCTGCTCTGATAATCGGAATCAAGACTAATGTTGTTGTCTCTTCCCTTCCATTATGTCCGCCGGCTTCAAAGCCTTCAGCAACGATTGCATCAACACCGGCTTCTTGACATTTCAAAGCAAACTTTTTATTGGCGATGACATGCACTACAATGATCCCATGTTCTTTTAACTTAGAGGTCCACGTCTTTGGATTTCCTGCTGAAGTAAAAACAATGGGAACTTTCTCTTGGATGATGATCTGCATGATCTCTTCGATGTTCGGATAAAGCAACGGTACATTCACTCCAAAAGGCTTTGAAGTTGCCCTTTTACATTTCTGAATATGCTGCTTTAAAACATCCGGATACATCGATCCGGCACCGATTAATCCCAATCCGCCGGCATTACTCACGGCAGATGCAAGCTCCCAACCGCTACACCAGATCATACCTGCTTGAATTATAGGATATTCTATACCGAAAAGTGAAGTGATTCTATTGTTCATATTGTGGACAATTAAGCCTTGAAGAGCAACTTAATATGCGCCAAAAATAATACTTTTACCGACCGGAATCAGCACAAATCCATTTAATGTTATGAAAGCAATAATTCCTGTTGCAGGGATCGGTAGTAAACTCAGACCGCATACGCACACTCAACCTAAAGCTTTGGTGCCTGTTGCAGGGAAGCCGATCTTGTCGCATATCGTCGATAAATTGGTTTCTACAGGAGTATCTGATTTTATATTTATCATCGGTTATCTTGGTGCTAAGATTGAAGAATATATTAAATCTAACTATCCTGAACTTAAAACGAATTTTGTTCTTCAGGATCCTCGTGAAGGTACCGGCCAAGCTGTCTGGCTTACCAAAGACCTGATCAGTCCTAATGAAGAACTGATAATAGCCTTAGGTGATACGATTTTTGATGTCGATCTGAAAGAAATCATTAAATCAAGTGGATCATTATTAGGTGTAAAAAAAGT
>JAYUWA010000355.1:0-1572 GCA_043753795.1 Bacteroidota bacterium
GCAAAACATGTCACAAGTGTTGATCTTAATTTTAAATGCTGCACTTTTATCAAAGAAACTGCAGTGAAATTTGAAGTAAAAAATATCTCCGTCATTAAATCTGAAGTATTCAAATTCATAAAATCGTGCGATACAAAGTTTGATGTTATTTTCGCTGATGCACCTTTTGAATTAAACGAGACAGACGCAATACCTGACCTTGTTTTTCAAAAAGAATTATTGAATGAAAACGGAATACTTATTGTCGAACATCAAGCGAAACGAATTCTGCAAAGTCACATTGAAGCGAAGGAGATTCGGAAGTATGGGAATTGTGCGTTTTCATTATACAGTATCTGAACCTGGATTTATCTGATTTTTGGATTTCCTGGATCTGTTGGATATGGTTCATAAATTTATTTATGACTAAAACAGTTGCCTGCTACGAACCTCTTTCCAGGAAATCCAAAAATCAGATAAATCCAGGTTCAGACTTGTTTTGGATTAGCACAATATTAGCTAATCAAAAGTGCACTCACCACCAACATCCCGGAAATCCAATAATCAGTTCAATCCCGGTTCTGACTTGTTTTGGATTAGCTGCAAAAGTAGGTAATTAAATGTACACTCATCAGCAACATCCAGGAAATCCAATAATTAGTTTAATCCCGGTCCAGACAATGCTACCCCAGCACCGGCTTCGGAACAAACGCCGAAACATCACCCTGATACAATAGTATATCACGCACGATCGTGGAAGAGATATGTGACAATGAAGGATCTGAGACGATAAATACTGTTTCTATTTCCTGAGCCATGGAATGATTCATCTGAGCAATGGCTCTTTCAAATTCGAAATCTGCTGAAGTTCTTAGTCCGCGTAAAATATATTGAGCGCCAATTTGCTTACAGAATTCAACAGTAAGACCCGAGTAGCGAACAACTTTTACTTTCGGTTCATTCTCAAATGTCTTCGTTATAAAATGCTCCCGACGATCCTGAGAGAAAAAATAATTTTTATTAGTATTATACCCGATGCCAACAATGAGTTCATCAAATAATGGCAAACCTCTTTTGATGATCTCTACATGTCCTTTTGTGATCGGATCAAACGATCCCGGAAAAACTGCAATGCGTTTGTTCATTTTTATTTTTTTGTTGGTATACGAAGTTAGGAAAAATCTTGTTGGTTCAATGTTCAAAGTTCAAAGTTCAAAGATGGCTTTGTATCACCTACGAAGCCAACTTTGAACATTGAACTTAAAACCTGCAACATCAAGAAAATATCCCTTTGATCGAAGCATATGTATTCACCAATACCTCCCGCTCAATTCGATTTTCTGCAACCCATTTCAATTCAGTAATTCCTTCTTCGGTCTGCGGAATTAATCTCTGCTCTTCAGAGATCGTCATCAAATACCAATGCGTTTTTTTCAGAATCAGTTTTCCTTTTTCTTTATAGGTATGAAATGTTTTTGCAATTTCTTTTTCAATTTTCAGATTTTTCAATCCGCATTCTTCTTCTACTTCACGGATTGCTGTCATTTCAGGAGTTTCATCATATTCTGCTTTTCCTTTTGGCAAATCCCATTT
>JAYUWA010000356.1:0-1571 GCA_043753795.1 Bacteroidota bacterium
ACCACTTGGTTGAATCGCCAATGAAATCGTAACTACCATAAAAATGTGTGTAATTCAAAAGTAACCCTTCAACTTTTACATCATACTTGTAAAGTTCCATTGAATCATGAATTGCCTGATGGTATTTTTCATGAATCACTTCATCACCTTGGATATAAAAAGCCCAAGTTGTATCATCCGGTAAAAACTGCATTGCTTTATTAGTTTCTTCAGCAAGCACTCTGCCGCCTTCACGAAGTGAGTCATCCCATACACTATCGTAGACCTTGATCTTATCAGAGCCTATTCTTTCAATCAAGTTTCTGGTATTGTCATCTGAATTACCAACCAGCACTATGAATTCATCACACATTGGTAACACTGAAGTTATCGCTTCAACGATTGGGTAATCGAAGCGTACTGCATTACGAATAAATGTGAATCCACATACTTTCATTCTTAAATCCCTGTATAGTTAGAAGGAGAAATTGCACGCAATTCCTTTTTTATAGAATCGGAAACAGCCAAAGAATCGATAAACTTATGCATGACTTGCTGATCGACAACTGAATTTGTTCTGGTCAGTTCTTTCAATTGTTCATATGGATTCTCAAAATTCTCCCTTCTCAGAATTGTTTGAATTGCTTCAGCAACAACTGTCCAGTTAGCTTCCAGATCTTTTTCCAGAGCCGGTTTATTCAGGATAAGTTTATTGGCACCTTTCAAGAATGACTTCAATGCAATTAATGTATGTGAAAAAGGTACACCGACATTACGCAATACAGTAGAATCTGTTAAGTCACGTTGCAGTCTTGAGATCGGTAGTTTGGCCGAAAGATGTTCATACAAAGAATTTGCTATTCCTAAATTTCCTTCTGAATTTTCAAAATCGATCGGATTTACTTTGTGTGGCATAGCAGATGAACCAACTTCTCCGGCTTTGATCTGCTGCTTAAAATAATCCATTGAAATATAGGTCCAGATATCTCTATTCAGATCGATCAGGATATTGTTGATGCGTTTTATCACATCAAACAATGCACATAACTGATCATAATGTTCGATCTGAGTAGTGAATTGTTGACGTTGTAAAGAAAGTTTTTCAAAACAGAATTTATTTGCGAACGCTACCCAGTCAATTTCCGGATAAGCTACATGATGTGCATTGAAATTTCCTGTTGCGCCACCAAATTTTGCCGAAAAAGGAATGACAGATAATTGTGAAAGTTGATTTGCTATCCTTTCAATGAAGACCAGAAATTCCTTTCCAAGACGTGTCGGGGATGCCGGCTGACCATGCGTTCTTGAAAGCATTGGTACTTTACTCCACTCTTCGCTGAACAGAGTAAGCTTTTGAATTACTTCCCGCATCTTTGGCAAATAAACTTTCGATACGGCATCTTTTATTGCCAATGGGAAAGCAGTATTATTTATATCCTGCGAAGTAAGTCCGAAATGAACAAACTCTTTAAAATCGCCATAGCCAAATTCTACAAGTTTATCCTTTAAAAAATATTCCAGTGCCTTAACATCGTGGTTGGTGATTTTTTCCCGGACTTTTATATCTTCTGCATCTGCGTTTGTAAAATTTC
>JAYUWA010000357.1:0-1570 GCA_043753795.1 Bacteroidota bacterium
TACTAGAATTCGAAAGACAAAAAAGTTGTCCGGTAAATATCAAACGGAACTGAACTATAAAAGGGTATTATGAGACACAACTTAATGACATTGCCCTAACGGGCCTTTACGAGTATGATAAAAATGATGAAATAATATTGCTGAAAAATTATTTCAGAAAAACCTTCACTCCCCTATCCGCATCAAAAACCTTCTCCCCTACTTCTTCTTTCCACGAAATTAAATAGCCTTTGAACGTTGAATCAATTTCATATGCCTGGCCGAGATATTTTCCTTTCAACTCATACGCCATCATCAGAGTTTGAGCATAGCCGTCTCTTTCATTGTCGGTTTTTTTGATGGATGCAAAAGTGGAATTTGCGGGAATAATGTGACGGAGTTTTTCAATGTCGTTGTGAAGTTCTATGTCGGGGCGATAGAAAATGCTCATTGTTATTTGTGGCGAAAAGAATGCGTGGAATAACTGGAGACTGTTTACTTTTCGATCACCGCACATCAGGACTTCTTTTGCGGGGCGTTTCAGTAACAATATCAGCACCGGGATTATTATGATTAATCTGATTTGGCTGATTCTTGGATTAGCAGGCAATGCCTTTTCTATGAAATAGAATGTTGTTGGAATGAATAACAGTGTACAAATCCAGATGTAACGTTCGTGAACAAGAATCAAACTGTATCCGATGTACATCGTGCAAATTACGAGCAAAGAAATTTTTATCCATAGAGGGATTACTACTTCCTGTTTTTTTCTGATCAGATATATTATGAGAAAGAAAATAAAGACCCATCCAAGCTTATTTCTGAAATCGTGGAAATAGATGCTCTGTAAATTTCTGTTGATGATGCTGAGGTAATATTTAAAATCTCCTATTGGATCAAGCGGCGTAAGTTGAATTTGCGAAGCAGGTTCTTCCCATGCTGATAATGCAAAATCATTAGCAGGTGGTAATAATCCGTTTCCTAATACTGGAAGTTGCACTTGCTTGCCAACTGTAGGAGCGACTTCGTAGGTGAAATTAAATTTTGCTGATTCGGAAATGGTGAACTTGCCGTACTTCACCGATAACAATAGGATCCATACAAATGATATTGTCCCGAATGGCAATAGGATTTTTTTCAAAGTAATTTTAGAAATACGTTCACTTTTCATCCAGATCGAAAAACAGAATAAAAAAATGAACAGCGGCAAGCCAAACGACTTTGTAAGAAATAATAATGCGCCAATTTTTCCAATCTTACTGCCGTCAGTTTGTTTATCGAGCCAACGGATCAATTCGATGATGAGCGCAAACAGAAATCCAACAAACAAAAGATCGGGTGTGAGATTGAGTAGCGAATAGCTTACCATAAATGGTATGATTGCAAAACCTAAATAGCGCTTCCACTTTATATCAATATCGACGAATGTCAAAAAGGTCAGCCACTTTCCGATAACAAAAATACCGATGGCCATCTGCAAAAATTTGAATGCGATAATTCCATCATCAAAAAACATTATGAATGGCACAAGTAACCAGGAAATCAGTGGACTCCAATAACCATTGATTGCAAGTGATAACCGACCATCGAG
>JAYUWA010000358.1:0-15261 GCA_043753795.1 Bacteroidota bacterium
TGATGGTCACAGCATATGGTGATGACAATAATTATAAGAATGCAATGGATTTTGGTGCAGATGATTTCGTAACCAAACCGGTAGACTTCAATATTCTGAAAGAAAAAATCCTAACTTTAGCTAAAAGATAACTCTGTATAAAATGGAAAGACCTGCCAAAATACTTGTGGTAGACGATGAGCCGGATCTGGAGTTGTTGATCAAACAGCGATTCCGTCATCGGATCAAAAACAATGAACTGACATTTGAATTCGCTACAAATGGAAGAATTGCGCTCGAAAAACTTGGTGAATCAGGTAATGAATTCGATATGATCCTTACCGATATCAACATGCCTGAGATGGATGGATTGACGCTACTGAATAACATCAAAGAACGTTTCCGCCATTACAAGGCTGTTGTAGTTAGTGCCTATGGCGATATGGAAAATATTCGCACAGCGATGAATCGCGGTGCATTTGATTTTATTACCAAGCCGATTGACTTTACTGACCTCGATACTACCATCAACAAGACTGTAGAAGAAATGCGTTATATCCGCGCCGGTCAGGAAGCACAGGAGAAATTAGTTGATACGATCCGCGACAAAGAGAAAGCTCAACAAAGTGAAAAATTCAAACAGCAGTTTCTTGCTAATATGAGTCACGAGATCCGGACACCGATGAATTCAATAATTGGACTAACGAATCTTCTTATTAAAACGAATCTCGACGATCATCAGCAGAAATATCTGAATGTTATAAAGAAGTCGTCTGAGAATTTACTTGTAATAATTAACGATATTCTCGATCTCTCAAAGATCGAAGTTGGAAAAATGGATTTTGAAAAAATTCCGTTTGCTCTCGGAGAAGCAGTTGAGACAGTGTATCATGCAATGCTCTTTAAGTCCGATGAAAAAGGTCTCGCTTTCAAAATAAATATTGATCCAAATGTTCCTGCTGTACTTGAAGGCGATCCGACACGATTAAATCAGATCTTGATAAACCTTGCAGGTAATGCTATCAAGTTTACAGAGAAAGGTGGAGTTACTGTCGATATCCGCGAGATCAACAAACAAGGTAACGGCAGCATCATTCAATTTTCTGTTATCGATACAGGAATTGGGATTTCAGAGGAAAGCATCAATAAGATCTTCGACAGTTTTTCTCAAGCCAGCAGCGATACTACTCGAAAATTTGGTGGCACAGGTCTTGGCTTGACAATTTCCAAACAACTGGTAGAATTGCAAGGCGGAACGATCAATGTCAAATCGGAGCCGGGAAAAGGTACATCATTCATATTTACGATTCCTTATACTATAGGCGACAAAGCGATTGGTCGTCAGCGTAACACAGAAGAGGACATTAACGGTGCCGACCTGAAAGGTGTTCGAATCCTTCTCGTAGAAGACAATGCTTTCAATCAAATGGTTGCAATCGATACTTTGAATGATCTTATTCCTGAGCTTGTGATCGACGTTGCTGAAAATGGAGTGATTGCTCTTGAAAAGATCGCAATTGCAGATTACGATGTGTTGCTTATGGATATTCAAATGCCGGAAATGGACGGATTCGAAGCTACAAAGAGAATCCGCGAACTGAATAATGAAAAGCGTGCAACGCCAATCATGGCCATGACTGCGAATGTTACTCCGGAAGAAGTAAGCAAATGTTTTGAATCAGGAATGGATGCATATATTTCCAAACCATTCGAAACACAAGATCTCTTGAATAAACTTGGTAAGCTTACTATACTGAAAACAAAAATCTAAACTATAAACTCACAAAATTAATAATTATGGAACGCACAACCGATATGACATTTCTGAAATCCTTTACCGGAGGAAATCCTGATAAGATGAAAAAATACATCTCTATGTTTTTATCTTATTGTCCAAGTCAGCTTCAAACAATGAAAGATCAACTTGACTCACAAAATTATGATGGACTTCGCGGAACTGCTCATGCATTGAAGCCACAGATAACTTACATGGGAATAAAAGGTGGAGAAGACCTTATCAAAGGAATTGAAAATCTTGCTGGCACCAAATCGAATGTTGAAAAGCTCCCGGAAATGCTCGGAAACTTTCAAACGATATGCACTTCGGCAATGGAAGAACTTAAACAGGAAATTGCCTGATGACGGTTTTGCATTAAAAAGTGCCATTTAAAGCCAAAATATTGATTTTTAGAAAGAAAATACACTTAAACCGATGCTCAGAAATTAGCAGATTGTTTTGAATTCCTCCGTTCAATCCAATTAAATTTTTCTATTTTTGGGCACCCAACAAAAAATATGAAACAAGTTAAGAATATATTTATTGTCGACGATGATTCCATGCAAGCAATGATGCTTCAGGACTATCTTAGTAAATATTCGACTTTCAGTATCTCCGTTTACAATAGCGGCGAAGAATGTCTTAAAAATCTGGACAAAGATCCACACATCGTTTTCCTAGATTACAATTTTGACAAAGCAGGAAGAGATGCTATGGATGGAATTGAAATTCTGAAAGAAATAAAAGCGGCCCGACCTGAAACTGAAGTTGTAATGATCAGCGGCCAGGATAAAATAGAAGTTGCTGTCAATACGATCAAGTATGGAGCATTCGATTATATTGTAAAAAGTGAAAGTGCTTTTCATCGTTCAGAAAATGTGATCTTCAATATTATCAAACGTCTGAAACTTCAAGGTGAAGCTCGGTTGTATAAAAAATTAACATTGTTATTTGCCGTTTGTCTTGCTACATTCATCATTGCCGTTGTTGTGCTTTACAAACTTGGCTATATCGCTAAAAGTCCGGGATGGATGTAAGATCTCTGTTCTTCGAATAAACATCGGCCTCATAATTTTTTATGAGGCTTTTTTTTGTTAAAACTTTTGTGAATATTTCATTAAAGCCATTCTTAGGTGAAGCAGTTGTAATAGTTTTTTATACCTTCACATTAACCCATAGAAGCAGCTTTTATATGCCTCACTACCCTAACCATATTAAATCGAAATTACCCAAAGCAGGGACAACTATTTTTTCAATAATGTCAGCTCTGGCTAACGAACATAAAGCAATTAACCTCTCACAAGGTTTTCCAAACTTTGATGTATCAGAAGAACTTATTTCTTTAGTAAATCATTACATGAAGAAAGGAATGAACCAGTATGCTCCGAGTCAGGGAATTATTTCTTTAAGAGAACGTATTGCAGAAAAAGTTCAGGAGCTCTATGGAACTGTCTACAATCCCGAATCTGAGATCAACATTACCAGCGGTGGTACGCAGGCAATCTATACTGCAATCACAGCAATGATCCGTGAAGGTGACGAAGTTCTGATCTTCGAACCCGCTTACGATTCCTATGCACCTGCTATTCATTTAGCAGGAGGAATTCCGGTTTATATGCAACTTACAGCGCCTGATTATGCAATTGACTGGTTGAAGGTTAAAAAGCTGATCACGCAGAAAACAAAAATGATTATCATCAATACGCCGCATAATCCGGCGGGGACAATTCTTTCAGCCAAAGACATGAAAGAACTTGAAAAGATAACTTCCAATTCTGAAATCACAATTGTAAGTGATGAAGTGTATGAGCATATTTTGTTCGACGGATTGAAACACGAAAGTGTTATGCGGTATCCGAAATTAGCTGAACGAAGCTTCGTTGTTTTCTCTTTTGGAAAGACATATCATAACACAGGCTGGAAAATGGGTTACTGTCTTGCGCCTGAAAACCTGATGGTAGAATTCCGGCGCGTTCATCAGTTTCTTGTCTTCTCAAGCAATACTCCTGTTCAATATGCTTTTGCTGATTTCATGAAAAATAAAAATTACCTGGAGCTTGCTTCTTTTTATCAGGAAAAACGTGATTACTTTTTGAAGCTTATTGCAGATTCAAAGTTCAAATTTATTCCGGCCAAAGGTTCCTATTTTCAATGTCTCGATTACAGCGAACTCACAAATGAAAAAGATCTCGATTTTGCGATTCGGCTAACAAAAGAAAATGGTATTGCATCTGTTCCTGTTTCTGCTTTTTATAATAAGAAAAACGATTACAAAATGTTACGTTTCTGTTTTGCAAAAACAAATGAAACCCTTGAACAAGCAGCAGAAAAGATCTGTTCTATTAAGCCTGTGAAGTCTCCCGGCAAAATCACAGTTTAAAATCCAAATCAAATCATGAAAGCTACTATAATTCAAACAAATTTGATCTGGGAAAAAAAGAACGAGAATCTATCCAAACTTAAAGAAACTATTTCAGGAATAATCGAGGATACTGATCTGATCATACTCCCTGAAATGTTCTCCACCGGTTTTACAATGAATGCCAAACCTATGGCAGAGCCGATGTCAGGAAATTCTATTCAGTGGCTAAAAAAAATTGCAGCAGAAAAAAATTGCGCAATCACTGGGAGTGTGATCATTGAGGAGAATGGAAAATATTACAATCGATTGATTTGGGTGACTTCTGAAGAAACGAAAACGTACGATAAACGTCATCTTTTCTCTTATGCAAAAGAAGAGGAAACTTTTACAGCAGGGAAAAACAAACTGATTGTTGATTACAAAGGCTGGAAAATTTGTTTGATGGTTTGTTATGATCTGCGATTTCCCGTATGGAGCCGAAGAACCAAGTCTGAAGATTATGATCTGCTCGTGTATGTTGCCAACTGGCCAGAGCGCAGGATCTTTGCATGGAAAAATTTACTGCCGGCAAGAGCTATTGAAAATCAATCTTACGTTATAGGTGTAAATAGGATCGGAAACGATGGTAACGATGTTTATCATTCCGGTGATAGTGCTATGTATGGTTTTACAGGCGAAGTGATTTCAAAAACTCAGGCACATGTGGAATCTGTGGAAACGATTGAATTGAATCTGGAAGAATTAAAAGAGCATAGGAAGCAGTTTGGTTTTTTGGAGGATGGGGATGGGTTTGAGTTAAAATAAAAACACTTAGAACACATAGTTCACAAAAGAGCACGGAATTGTTCCGTGTACTTTTGTGAACTATGTGTTCTAAGTGTTTATTTTAGCAACTTACATCTGCCTCGCCACCTGCCTCAACACATCAATCCACTCTTCTTTCGCTCTACTGGTTCCTAGGCGAACAATTATCAGATTTTTTTCAGGGAGAACGTAGATGTATTGTCCGAGGTGACCAATTGCTGCGAAATCTTTTTGAGCCGGACCTATCCACCACTGGCGATTATAATATTCAGCTGCACCTTTTTCTGTATTCGGCTCCAGTGATTTTTTCACCCAATCATTTGGCACTATCGACTGACCATTCCAGTTACCGCCATTGAGGTATAATCGCCCGAACTTAGCAAAATCTCTTGCTCGTGCATTGATACAACAAAACGCTTTCTCTAAGCCGTTGTTCTTTTTATCAATACTCCAGCTCGCATCGTATTCCATTTGCAAAGGACGCCAGATCTTTTCATCGAGGTATTCAGTAATTGATTTACCTGTTGCTCTTTCTAATAATAACCCAAGAAGTTCAGTGTTCACACTCTTGTAATCAAATCCCTCCATCGGCCCTTTGTCAGTTTTTAGATTCGCCAGACTTTTCCGCAATGTCCTTCCATAATAAAATGATGCTGCACCACTGAAAGGTGATTTGTAGCCTTCTGAAAACTTCACCCCCGACGACATATGCAAAACATGTTTGATCGTTACATTATTCCAATTGTACTTATCTTTTAATTCCGGTAAATAATTTACAATAGGATCGTCCTCACTTTTAATTTTTCCTTCCCCGATCGCAATTCCAATCAAAGCAGAAAGATACGACTTGGCTACCGAGAATGATGCAACAACTGAAGCTGTATCGTAATCATCCTGATACTTTTCATAGAGCAAACTGTCGTTGCGGATTATGAGAAATGCAACTGTCGGAGATTTTTCAATGAACGCTTTGAAATCAGTAGTTACTCCGGCGTGATCTGTGATCTTTAGGTTATTGTCGACCGGTAAATTATTCTGCGCATCGATGAACTTAAATGGTTGTGAAGAACCATGCAGCGGTCGTGAAGGGAAAATATTGTGGTCGGTTATGTTTGAAAAGTTATACCAGACATATCGTCCGACTTTACAACCGCCAAACGAAAGTACAACTGCAACCAATGTAAGAATCAATAATCCTTTTCTCATAAAACTAAATTTATTTTTCTATTTCGGGTTTGATCGTGAAATCCCATTTAACATCAACATCCCAGTTGCTGCGAACCGTAATTTTTTCCGGATAAAAATTCGTTCTTTCCGGCTGAATTTTCTTGAGCAGATTACCTGAATCCCAGATTTTATTTCCATTTGCATCATCAATAAGCTTAACCCTATAAAGCTTTGGATCTAGGTTTGCATATTTAATTGCAGTATCTCCCACAACGAGCGACTGCCGGATCACAAAATCATTATCATCTAACAATTGAACAATTACATTTCTTTTAATCGCTGACAATTTTAACATCATTGTACCGTAATATGTTTCAGACCGCACCGTCCATTCCAGTTTGGTGGAATCATTCTTCAATCCGTAAATATCCTCTGCAGAACCCGGAGGAATAAATAACTCATACTCTGATTTTTCATCCCACTTTGTATCGATCAAAAAAGAAGATTTGGTCGTGTCTGTAAAACTTACACTGAAGTCTGTAACTAGTACAGTATCCTTTTTAAGAACAAAAGCGCTATCATTCAAACCTACTAATGGGTGATTACTCATCACTTTGTATGGTAAATACGAATGATGTTCTGACGATTGATCAGCAGCATTTAACAGCAATGCAAACTTCCCTCTTCCTGCAACCTGAGTGTTCTTCTTGAAAAGCCTTACATCGACCGTATCCATTTTCTTTCCACCGAAATAATAAAAACTTAAAGAATCCACATCAGTATTCTTGTAGAGTATGGTCAAAGAATCTTTCTTTTCAGAAAATTCTTTTGAAAAAATATCCAGTTTTGTTGTATCGCTTAAAAAATTCAGTTGAACTGTATCTGCTGCTGCTGAGAAGACAAGCAGGACTTTCCCAGGTGACAATGAAACTGACTTAGTTAAATGTAATGGCGGCGGTTCTTTAAACAATCTTACCTGAACTTTTTCATCACCGGCTTCGATTCTTGTGTCTGAATACCCGATATACTCATCACCATTGGTATAAAGATAATTCCCATCTTTATCTTCCAATGCAATGAATTTATAATTCCCTGGCGCAATATTGCTTATTGTAAACTCACCAATATCATTTGTTTTTGCAAAATAATTCGGGCGTTGTTTAAATGGTAATGAATCCTCATCACCTTTATAGATCATTGCGAGAATATTTTTTTCCTTTTTGTGATTAAAGGCATACTCGATCTTTCCGCTTATCTTCAATGAATCGACAACATTTCCGGTAGAAAAAACAAATTGATAATTCTCCAAAGCATTTCCTTCATTGTTATCCGCGATTGCATTTCCAAAATTAAGTGTATATGTTGTATTCTCTTCTAACGTATCCTGGAAGTGAATGAATACCGACTTCTTCTTAATCTTGGATTCAGGCGGATATTTTAGTAAAGGCGAAACTACGAGCTGAGTACTTATGTCTTTAAGTTGCACAAATTCATCAAAGGTCAATACTATATCAGTCGGCTTGGTATTGATTGAATAATTCTCAGGAACCGTCTTTAAAATTTTCGGAGGAAGAATATCTTTTTCCCCGCCTGATGGATCGACACGGATGGCACATGATGTGAATAAAACTAGCAGAAAATATATGAAAGCCTTTTTTATCATACGAAGGCAACGATTATTTTACAAACTTCTTCAAGATACCTTCCATCGGTATCATCAAAGTGAGAAACAAATTCACTGTCGACATCCAATACACCGATGACAATACCATTTTTGATAAGTGGAATTACAATCTCTGATCTCGACAATGAACTGCAGGCAATATGTCCGGGAAAAAGATCTACATCCGGAACAATGATTGTTTCCGCACGCTCCCATGAAGTACCGCAAACGCCTTTGCCCTTTTGAATTCTTGTACAGGCTACAGGGCCCTGGAATGGACCTAAGACAAGTTCTTCACCATTTGCAGTAGGCTTAACAAAATACAACCCGATCCAAAAGAAAGAGAATGTATCTTTAAGTCCTGCAATGATATTCCCAATATTTGCAATAGTGTCAGTTTCACCTTCTGTAAGTGCTTTCAATTGTGGCAAAAGCGCCGAATACTTTTCCGCCTTGCTTAGATGAGTTTCGATGTGAATATTCTCAGACATAATGTGCCGCAAAGATGGGAATTTTAATGTTATTTTCTCCCGTAATTTTGGAATAATGGATTACATTTTAAAACGGGGCATTGAATCGCTTTTTCTCTATTTCACAGCGATTAGTTACGCATTTATAGCGACGGACGGAATTAGAAATTATGGTCTCGTTTAATTTTAAACATCTCCTCAATTCATATGCGACTCCTCCGGAGTCGGGATACGTGGAATTTTTTTGTTCTTCAAATATGTGACCTCTATGAGGTCATGACTATTAATATATGGGGTTGGTGTATGTTTTTTTCTGCAAATTTGTGACCTCTTTGAGGTCATGACAATTAATAAAAATGGCTGGTGTTTGTTCTTTTATACAAATATGTGGCCTGTTCGAGGTCATGACGATTAAAGATAAGGGTTGGTGTCTGCTATTTTATACAAATATGTGGCCTCTTCGAGGTAATGACAATTAATAATAAGGGTTGGTGTATGATCTTTTATACAAATGTGTGACCACTTCGTGGTCATGACAACTAACAGAGCCTGTCTTAAACACGAATAGTTATAAGTCGTAATTGAAACCTCCAACTTGCTGTATGTTTCGGTACTTATTCAACCGACACAAATAAATAAACAACTATGACCTCTTCGAGGTCACATATTTGTAGAAAAAACAAACCATGAAACGAAACGACTCCGGAGGAGTCGCATATGATGTTTACGATATCCTTGAATTGAAAAATAAAACATCAGAAGCTATAGTTAAGATGTCATATTTTCAATATCCGACTATGTATCACGCACAGGCAATGGAAGCGATTGACAATTTAGTGCCGGGTATTTCAAGCAAAGCCTCCGCGCAGGAGATAAGTGTAGAACCGGTAGTTATCACATCATCGATCAGCAGAATATTTTTATCGGCCGGGGCCAATTCTTTATTGATGCTGAAAACACTATCCATATTCAAATATCTTTCGAAACGGTGTTTTCTGGTTTGTGTTTCTGTTTCTTTGTTGCGATAGATCATCTGCGGCTCAAAGACAGCGTTCATACTTTTTGCAAAACCTTCTGCAATAAAATCGCTCTGATTGTACCCTCTGATCTTTAGCTTTTTCTCATGCAATGGAACAGGCACAACGATATCCGGTTTTGGAAAGGATGATTCTTTGATATCAGCTCCCATCAATTGTCCGATGTACATGCCAACATCCTTCCGGTCTTTATATTTCAGTTTATGAATCAATCTTTGCACCTTCTCTCCTTTGCTGAAATAATAATAACCGGTGGCGGCCTGTATCGGAACTTTTCCCCAGAAATGTTTAGCCACCGGATTGATCGTTTGCAAGTGAAAATTTGTTCGCGGTAAATAATACTTACAGAATGTACATAAACATTCTTCACCCATTAGTAACGGACGGTCACATGCAGCGCATAGTGTCGGATAAAAAATCCATAGCAAATCGTCTGACATTTTTTTGATTCTGTTTTTCATTTTTGATTTCAAAAATCGCAAACAAAAACCGGAATCGTAACCGCATAAAATAAGAGAAATGACGCTACCCTTTCTTGGTCCCTTTATAAACAGAGATAACATAGTCAATGCTATCAAGAGAAACTTTAATGTCTGTTTTTGTCAGATTAAAATCCTTTTTCAAAAGCATAATAAATGGTGACGCAAATTTTCTGTTGGGTTCGCTTAAGAGCATAACACCATCGGGTTTCAAAATTGTATCGATTGCATTTCTCAATGGCTCGAATGACCGGCTTTCATAGGCAACATCAGATGCAATGATAACATCCGATTTTGCTATCTTACTTACATTGCGCCAATCGAGTAATTGTCCGTTAAACTCTTTTGACAAATTCTTTTTCCAATTGTTTTCAGCAAAGTCCAATGCTTCCTGGAGGTAATCGGTCAGTATAACCTTTCCGCCACACAAGGCTGCAACGATACCGGGCAAACCAAGGCCACATCCAATTTCAAGAGTATGCTTTTCTTTTACCAACGACGGATCAGCGTCGATAAATTCCGAAAGCCCTATTGCGGATGGCCACAGATCAGCCCAGTACGGCATTCTCTCATCGACAATATCCGGATCCGACGATGATTTTGACAGAAGTTGATTGAAGAGTTTATCGATGTCTCTGATCCTGGAAACTTTGACCAAATGATTTTTTAACTGCAAATCAAAGTTGATAGCAAATTCAGAATAATTAAGATCAGACATTAAAACTTACTTTCCATGAGTGACAACAATTTTTCTCACTACATCCTTCTCATTGTTACGAATGTGAACAAAATAAATTCCTGCCGATAATTCGGATGTATTGAAAACAGTATAACCATCAATCAGGAATTTCTCATCGACTTTCCTTCCGTGAATATCAAAGATCATACATTGCGAATTCTTTGACCCTGATTTCAATCGTACAACTAAATTTTGCGTAGCCGGATTTGGATAAACGCTAATCTCTTCAGCGGAAGATATTTCATTTCCGGAGTTGACGATGTCCTGATAAAACACCTGAACCCCACCGCCATATAATCCGATAACAAAATCCTCTTTGAGGTCATTGTTCAAATCACCGCCACAAATAGAAATGTGCGGGCCATAACGGCTCCCCAGATATTTAGAAACCACTGTATCTAGCATAGTAAAATTTCCTGCTAAATTTCCGTCTATGTTTCCTAACAAGTAGATCTCGCCGCTCATTGCTGTAACAAGCATTTTAGTGTCATTATTCTGACGGAAAATATACGTAGATGAATACGAATCAGTAGTTGGCGGGACATTAAAAGCGAATCCTCCAAACAAATTTATAGTTGGGTTAACAGTAAAAAATGGAATTGCTGCAGAGCCGACATTTTCAAAATAGTTAAGTGAACCATTTTTTTCACCGATGAGAATATCCGGTTTGCCATCCTGATTAACATCAAAGATCTGAACAGAAGCTCCGTTACCAACATCAATCGACATGTATGCAGCGGTTACAAAAACAAAATTGCCACCGTCATTTCTATAATATACGATTGCACCATTATCATCTCCTATCAAAAGATCTTTATCGCCATCTGAATCCAGATCACCGAAAGCCGGTGACAATTTACCTACGTAATTTTGAGAAATCATACTTAGATAGTCGTCAGTTACAAATTCGAACGAAGGGGTAGTCGCGGTTCCTGTGTTTCTATACAATGTAAATCCGGTGGAAAATGTTGACGGAGTGAGTGTCTTTTTCTTATTAGCAATTACCAGATCGAGCAAGTTATCATTATCATAATCAAATAATGCAGGACTTGCTGCATCCCCCACATCGATCATCTCATCTACCAGAAAATTTCTTTTAATCTGATCAAAAACCGGCGAACTATCTGTTCCGGTATTATGATAATAAATTGTTCCGTTATTATTATCATATTCATAATTTGAAACTATAAGGTCACGTTTCTGATCATTATCGACATCAACATAAGAATGCATTACAAACGAATGAATATTGACCGGCACATTGTAAGATGGAAATGCTGTATCCTGCGAAACGATAAGATCCGATCCGCTAGCCGGAGCATTTATAACCAGTAAACTATTTTTAGTTTGTGAATCACCGATCAATGCGTCCATATCACCGTCGCCATCAATGTCGATCGTAGCAATGTTTGCATAAGTATCATCCATTGGAGCTGCTTGCGACATATCATAATTGTTAAGTGGATTTGAAAAACAATTGATATTAAAAAAACCAACGCGGACATCAGGATATGCCCCGGAACGTAATGCAAATTTCCCCCATGCATATGTATCGATCACATAGTCATTCAATGTATCACAAACGCCATAATGCTCCATTGACATATTTTTGTAATACGCAAATGCACCAACACATTGAAACTGCTGACCAATGATATCCATATCTCCATCGCCGTCGATGTCATTGAAATTCGGCATCAACAATGCACTGGCAAAAATATTCGCAGGTCCGCCGGCTCCGCCATCAACAAGCATTGTTGAATCAGCAAGAGAGAAATGCAATCCTCCGGGTGGAGAATCATTAATGTATTGAGAGATACTATTGTTTCTGAATCCAACAGTAAAGAGATCCGGCTTTTCATCGCAATTGTAATCGTACAAAAATGCCCAGCCGGTCATCTTAGGAAAAATATTTTCATATTCAGGAGCATAACGCCAGCAATTTGGACCTGCAATTCCTGTATTGATAAATGTCATTGCACGATTGTCGCTTCTGTCGAATGCAAAAAGATCCATCAGTCCATCATCATTCAAGTCAATGTTTGAGAAAAGTGGATAATTTAATCCGCCAGCCCAAGGCAATTCAAGCTGGGTTCCATTGGTCACAGGAATGTCTATCGTCCTGTTAAAATACATTTGTGCGTGAGAAATGCCTGCAATCAATAGCAAGCCGAAGAGGGCTACTAATTTCTTATTCATATGTAAATATACCCGATTTTCGGGCATAAAAAGTCACAACAAATAAAAATAACCAATAGGTGAAAGTGGATAACATGCTTCGAGAAAAATTCCGAATTACACACTACAAAATCTCAATTTTTATGCTGCGAAATAAACATTGCATAATCTAACTTGCTTAATAAAGATGGAATATGTGTTGAATGATCTTTTAATGATTCCGTATTGAAATCAAGAGCATCTCTAAAATTTACCAGCAGATCTGCATGTAAATGAAAAAGCGAATCAGGTTTATGATTGATGTCCATATACTGCCGAACAACTTGTGTGATCATTTCCTTTAACTCCGGTTCCGAAACCTGATGTTCCTTTAATTTATCATCAATATCAAATTCTCTCTGACCACTTAAAATTCTTTCAAAAGAATCCAGTTGCAGCTCGCAAACTCTTTTCATTAGCTGCACTTCCTGATGAGTAAGATTTAGTTTTACCATTATTTATCTTTCCGTCTTGAGGCAAAGATAAAAGCACATTTTAATCCCACAAGTGAATTTTTTCAGCTAATAAAATTAATTGTTAACTGAAAGCGGGAAAAACTTTACGAAAATTGCGGTGAATTTATTGCTTGACAATGATTGTTGTTCCCTGTCCTTGCGCTATTTTCACTCTCAGAAGATAACTTCCTGATGGCAATTCATCGCCGAAAACAATTTGATCTACGTTTCGCTCACTGTTAAAAATTAGCTTTCCAAGCAGATCATAAACATGAACTTCAAAAACAGAATTCATCTTAACAACAAAATTCAAACTGGAAGGATTCGGATAGACTTCAAAATCGATTTTTGAATTCTCTTCAACACCAATACAAGGATCAATCGTCACAAAAACTGTATCGCGGTTTGCACAGGCAAAATTGTTTGTCGCAATAAGAATAAAACGGAATGAACCCAAACCACGGCCTGTACTATCTACCGTTATCGAAGGAGTATTTGCACCATTCGACCACGTATACGTTGTAAAACTTCCACCATTGAGGATGAGAGAATTATTTGAACATATCGTTGTATCAAGGCCAAGATTTACAGCAGGAATAGGATTTACAATAATACTTTGCACCGCTGTATTTGAACATGAGTTTGCATCAGTATAAGTATAAGTCAGATTATAAGTTCCGGCACCGGCTATTCCGGTATAGAATGTTGTTCCTCCAACTCCGGGACCGGAATAAGTTCCGCCGGCAGGACTTCCTTGTGATAATGCTACCGGTCCGGTGTTCTGACAAACATTTGGTAATGCAGAAAATGAAACTGTCGGGATTCCATTAACAAGAATAGATTCAGCTGAATTATCCGCACATCCATTACTATCTGTATAAGTATATAGAATATTAAATGATCCTTCTCCTGCAACTGTTGGATTGAATTGATTACTTGTCACAGCTGTTCCTGTATAAACTCCTCCAACCGGACTTCCACCGGTTAGTGTGAACGCTGCAGTATTGACACATGTGGCTTGCAGATTGGAAAATGTAACATTTGGCAAATCATTAACAGTTATAGAACTTGTTGCAGTATCAGAACATCCTTGTGCTGTTGCGATGTAGGTAATTGTATGCGTACCTTCTCCTGCTGTAGCCGGATTGAAAATATCATTTCCATTTACTCCTGTGCCTGAATAATCTCCACCTGAAGGTGAACCTCCGCTCATAGCAAATGGCGAGGCGTCGATGCAAACATCTGCTAGAGAACTGACAGAAACGACCGGAGCACTCTTAATAGTAATGTTCCTTGTTGCTGTATCGATACAGCCATGAATATCAGTATACGTGTATCCGATCTGATTATTTCCCGGACCCGGAATTGCCGGATCAAGATCACCGGCAGTTACTCCGGTTCCGAAGTAAGTTCCACCTGCTGGATTTCCTCCTGATAATTCAACAATGCCTTCATTTATACAGATCGATTGAAATGAACTCAATGTTACTAACGGTAATTGATTTACTATTACTGTGAGTGTTTTTGAATCTTGACAACCGCCGGCATCCGTTCCTGTAACGGTATACGTTGTTGTTGAACCCGGTATTGCGGTAACGATCGGATCTGAATTACTAGATAATGTACCTGATGGAGTCCAAGAATAAGATGATGCACCACTGGCCTGCAACTGAACACTGTCGCCAATACAGATATCTCCTGAAGAAGATATTACAGTAAGAGAAATTCCAGGAGCAATTTCATTTGACTCCGGATAACCGGAAAGCAGATAATTAGCTCCGCCGCCATTTCCATTGAATTCAAAACTTGCGAAAAAATATTCCGTTCCACCGTCTAATCCACTGATAGTTGTACTCGATCCGCTACCACTGTACACAACAAAATTTCCATTCCCTAGATTTGAGCCTGTACCATAGATAGATCCGCCATTGTATCCGGTTCCATCAACAGGAAACTCAGATACCGGAGAACCGGCGTTGGCAATGATCACTCTGCGATTTCCATCACCCGGAAAAAAATTCAGGTTGATCTCGTTACAAGATCCTGCAGTTGCAGATAATGATAAAGTTGGAATAATGGGTTCCTGCGCAAAAGAACTTCCATAAGAAGATG
>JAYUWA010000359.1:0-1568 GCA_043753795.1 Bacteroidota bacterium
CACAAGGGGAAAAAACTTTTCGGGCCTTCGGCCCGAAAAGTTTTTTCCCCTTGTGCATAAAGTAGTAAGCCAAGAATTGTCATCCTGAAAGGACCCATTCGTTTTCTAAGGTATACTTTATAATTGTTGTTGTATTATATATACTGAAGTCTAATTATAATTTGTAAGTAGTTTTGAAATTAAGATAAAACTACTCCACCCCAAACTCAACAACTACCATTTTATACTCCAACCCTTTTACAACCTGACCATTCGTTTTTCCGAGGTCGTTGCGTTCTTTGTAGATCATGCCAACACCGGCTGCGTATTTTTCATTGCCGTAAATGGTTTCAACGAAATTGTTTTCATCGATCTGAATAACACTCAAAGTAGAATCAAATGACAAACCATTCAGTACATCACTTTCGTGGTAGTAATCGTAGTAGTAAATTTCCTCCTCTTCTGTATTGGAATCATTTCCATTCCACGAAATAGTAGAATTTATCGGAAATGAAAGTTTGTGATATTTAATATTGTCTTCCGTCAGATAGGCACTGGTAGCAGAAAGATACTGTGTCCACACTTCTGTCAATTGCCAAGGCAGCGTATCGTTGTAGCGATGATATCGGAGGAGGACTTGATTTATTCGTCCTTCCAGATCAACGAACGAACTGTCGATCCTGTCTTTGATTTGAAAATGATAGGAGAAAACCGAATCGTCGTTGTTGTTATCTGTTTCAGAATGATAAATGGAATCTACATCATAAATTATATACTTTCCTGTTTCAGTCGGAAAGTAATTGTATGATAATGCCGGAACCTCAACTTTCTCTTTCTTACATGAAAACCATGTCAGAGCAGTCAGACTCATAAGCAACAAAAAAATATTTCGTTTTTGCTTTATCATTTAAGAATTATCTCTCGATAAATCCGCCGCCGATCACATCATCACCATCATAAAATACAGCACTTTGTCCGGGAGCAACTGCAGTAACAGAATTGTGAAAAGTTACTTTCACCCTGTCACCTACTTGCTCAAGAGTACTCATAGTGCCTTTGTCTTTATAACGAATGCGTGTAAGGACTTCGGTAGCATTGTCTAACGAAGTGTATTTTATAAGGTTCACATTTTTAACCCACATCTCCTGCTTCTTCAATTCATCGTAAGAACCAAGCACAACAGTATTAGTATCCGGCTTAATTTCAACTACATAAGCAGGGTTACCTAAAGCAACCTCAAGACCTTTTCTCTGACCAATTGTATAAAATGGATACCCTCTGTGCTTGCCAAGAACTTTACCTTCTGTATTCACAAAAAGTCCGTCGTTCAAACGTTCTTCAATACCTTCGACTTTTGTTTTTAGAAAAGACCGGTAATCATTGTCAGGAATAAAACAGATCTCATACGATTCAGGCTTTTTTGCCAACTCATGAAATCCCATGTCCTCAGCCATCTGCCGGATCTCTGATTTGTGATATTTTCCTACCGGAAAAATTGTCCGCGACAAGCACTCTTGACTAACTCCCCAGAGTACATAGCTTTGGTCTTTCCACTCGTCTTTTCCTTTGCTGACCACATAACGGCCGTT
>JAYUWA010000360.1:0-1567 GCA_043753795.1 Bacteroidota bacterium
CCTGATTCAGGCAAAAACTGCGTTATTTCCAATAAAAATTCAAGTTTACCAACGAAATAGTGTAATTAGCAAAATTGTTTCATGTTTATTTTGGGTAATTAAAATGTAATTTTATCTTTATCAGCCTCACCACGGAAACATGAAAGCGCTCTCAGCTTGTTTTGCTTTATTATTTATTCTGAATGTATCCTTAAAAGGTCAATCAGGTTGGGATGATGTTATTGGAGTTGATAAAAGCATTACAACTTCTGTCTCAATTCAAAATACAATTCAGGTAGATCCGATTGGTTGGCGTGCCGAACATTTTATATCAAACAATGACACGCTTACTTACCGGATAAATTTTCAGAATGTAGGAACTGACACAGCTTATGATGTTCATATTATCGATATATTAGATCCTACACTTTTTGAAGCAGCTTCAATTGTTGTAGTTTCGTCCAGTCACAGTTTCAACTTTTGGATAGAAAGTTTCAACACGCTGCATTGGGATTTTTTACAGATCAATTTACCTGATACAAGTAAGAATGAAAAAGACAGTGATGGATACATTGAATTCAAAATAAAAACAAAACCCGGATTACCTATAGGGACAGTAATCTATAATTCTGCGCACATTCATTTTGATTCTGACCCACCGATCAGAACAAACGAAGTGTTTAATACTATTTGTGAAACCGGTTATCCTGCAATTATGATCAGTACAGAAAGTAATTTTTGCAATGGAAACATCGCACAATTTATTGCTCATGGAACTGTTGAAGGTCCGGCACCGGTTTATACATGGTATGTGAACAATAGTTTTTATTCAAACGGTGATACAGCAATTATAAACGGACTAAATAATGGTGATGTTATTGAATGTAAGTTGGAGAGTTCATACTTATGTGCACTGCCGGCTACTGTTTGGAGTAACCGCATTATCAGTACATTTTTGGATCAACCTGTTATCACTGAATCCGGTGGCATATTGACTTGTAGTCCTGCAGAATCTTATCAGTGGTTGTTTAATCAACAGCCAATGGTAGGTGAAACAGGTCCGAGCATTATGCCGACGCTGAATGGGAACTATCAGGTACTCATTTATGACTCGAATGGATGTATGTCACGTTCTGCTGTTTATTCAGTTATGAATATTAGTGTTGACGAAATTAGTTCATCGATGAGTTTCTATCCGAACCCTACAGTTGATCATGTAATTTTCAAAGGATTAAAAAACAATACCATCTTAAGCATCAAGGATGTTTCCGGTAAGACGGTTAAAAATGTAGTGATTCGAAATGATTCAGAAAATAATACACGCGTCGATCTGAAAGGTCTGATGCCGGGAATATATTTTGTAGGTAGTGATCTTGTGAAAACATTTAATGCAAAGATTGTTGTGATTCACTAAGGCTTTTTATTTGATGCGTACTTTATTCATCCAATAAGACTCATTCGGCATCTATTTTTTTGATTGATTCACTTTTATATTTAAGTAGTAGTTTTTTCTTTTCACTTCTTTTCACTTCTTTTCACTTCTTTTCACTTCTTTTCACTTCTTTTCACTTCTTTTCACTTCTTTTCA
>JAYUWA010000361.1:0-5030 GCA_043753795.1 Bacteroidota bacterium
ATTATATTCTAAGGCGAGCATTTTTGAAATCGTGTCAATTCCAGAAGAAAGTCTACTACTTTGAAATGCAGAAGGTGAAATTTTAAAATGACTATTTAACAATTTTGAAACTTCTGAAGTTGTATATGTCTGATTAATTATATCAAACATTTCCTCTTCGCTTGTTGAACTTAAAACTCCCTTAAGTTTATCTAATCGATCAGCTCGTTCAAGTCCATTACCTTTTGAAGATAAAATTGAGCCGGCTAACTTTCGAATAACATTTGGAATACGTTCAATTTTACTAATGTGATTTCTGCTTTTCAAATGTCTTGGATACCCGGCAAATAATTCATCCCCTCCATCAGCAGAAAGAGCAACTACTACATGTTTGCGTGCAATTTTGCTAACCAGAGTAGTTGGTATTGCAGATGAATCACCAAAAGGTTCATCATAAATTTCGGCAAGATTGGGAATTATATCTTTCGCTTCCTGAAATGTGCAGTAATATTCATGATGATCAGTACCGAGAACATTCGCTACCTCTTTTGCATAAACTGCTTCATTATACCCGGATTCATTAAAGCCAATCGTATATGTCTTGATCTGTGATGTTCGTTCCTTTTGTAAAATTGCGGCAACACAAGAACTATCGTATCCGCCGCTTAAAAATACACCAACAGGAACGTCCGAAATTAAACGATAATTGAATGCAGATACTAAAAGTTTCTCAGTCTCTTCAATAGCGGAATTATAATCAATTTTTAGTTTGTCTTTTTCGGCAAACTCATTAAGATTCCAATAACATCCGATATTTATCTTTCGTTCAGTTATACTTAACTCCAACCAATGCCCTGGTTTCAATTTGAAACAGTTATTAAAAATGGTATTAGGTGCAGGAATGAATCCATGTTGAAAAAAAGAAGCGAGACCATTATTATTTATCTCTTTTTTAAATAATGGATTTTCATGAAAAGCCTTTAACTCAGAAGCAAACATAAAAATATCATTACTCCAATAATAAAAAAACGGTTTGAGCCTACTCTATCTCTGAATGCAATTATCTTATTTTCTTTATTATCAAAGATCACTATAGAAAACATTCCTATAAATCTTTTAACGCAATCTTTTCCCCAATGCTGATAAGCATGCAATATAACTTCAGTATCTCCCTTCGAAACAAAAGAATGACCTAGTGAAATAAGTTCATCTTTTATTTCCTGAAAATTATAAATCTCTCCGTTAAAGACAATCCAGTTTCCATTATCGGGATTTTGCATGGGCTGATGCCCCAAAGGGGAAAGATCCAATATGGAAAGCCTTCTGAATCCGAACCCGATCTTTGCATTTGATACTTCAAAAATCTCATCTCCTGAATCATCGGGGCCTCGATGATAGAGCACCTTTGCCATATCTCTTAGCGTTTCACGCCCGGATTGCTTTGAAAAGTCTACAAAACCTGTTATTCCACACATAATTCTGCTGCTAAACTACATAAAAAAGCTGCAAACCCGTAAATTTTTAAATGATTTGGCTAATTTCACGCCCAAGTTCTAATATGACAACGGAAACACATACTACTGAAATAAAAGCTGACAAGGCAGGTGAAGAATATTGGACACAGTTTTGGAAAAATTTTAAATTACCACCTCCAATGAATATTCATTCATCAAATGTGAATGAATATCCGAATCGGCTACTACATAGATTATTTCAAAAATCATTTAAGGGATTGGATACATCCGGAAAAAAAATTTTGGAAATTGGATGTGGCAACTCGGTATTTCTGACATATTTTAAACGAGAATTCAACTTTGATATTTATGGTTTAGATTATTCTGAATTTGGATGCAAACAAACAGAAAAAATATTTGAACGCGACCAGGTTAATGGTACTGTTATTTTAGCTGATGCTTTCAAACCACCTGAAGACTATCTTGAAAAATTTGATGTAGTTTGCTCTTTTGGTGTTGTTGAACATTTTGAAGATACTGCCTCCACTTTGAATGCATTCGCCAAGTTTTTGAAACCCGGCGGAATATTGATAAGTACATTGCCAAACTTTAAAGGCGCTACAGGAACTTTACATAGAATACTTAATAAACCTGTTTATGATGTTCATGTACCTCTCGGAACAAAAGAAATGCATTTAGCAATTTCTAAAGCCGGTTTAAAAGAAGAAGTCAATGAGTATTTTTTAGCATTTAGCTTTGCAATTACTCTAGAAGGAATCGATGGCAAACCAATTCCACATTTTAAATTTAAGAAATTTTTTGTAAAAACAATTCGATATACTTCTAAATTGATCTGGATCCTTGAAGGATTGTTTGGGACTTTTCCGGCGAGAGAAAGATTTTCAGGTGGAGTGTTTACTTCAGCCAGAAAAATATAATCAGATCAATGAAAAAGCAAAAGGCACTGTACTTTTTCATGGGTTCTTCTACTTTCGTCGAAAAGGATCTGTCCATTTACAATGAAGTTTACGATACAAAAACATTTAACTTTGACTTTGGTGTTAAATGGAAGATCCCGTTTCAGTTAATTGAACAATTTATTTTTCTCCTCCGCAATTTAGTTGACTATAAAATATGTTTCGTTCAACTTGCAGGTATACATTCAGTCTTGCCTGTAGTTGTCTCCAGGATTGCCGGAAAAAAATGTGTGATCATTGCAGGTGGAACTGATTGCCATTCCTTCCCTTCTATCGGCTATGGAAACTACCAGAGACCACTTCTGGCTTTGGCAACCAGACTTTCTTTCCGTCTTTGCACTATGATCCTGCCAAAGCATTCTTCACTTTGGAGAACAAAATACAATTATGACAAACAAGATTTTCCGGAACAAGGAATAGAATATTTTAACAAGAATATTAAGACTCCTCATTTTTGCATTGAGAACGGCTATGATGAAAACAGATTTTTCAGGTCAGGTACGCCTGTCAAAAATAGTTTTATTACAGTGGCCGGTTTATTGAATAAATCATCTCAACAAAAGTTAAAAGGAATAGATCTGATAATTGAAGTTGCGAAGAACTTTCCTCAACATACATTTACAATTGTTGGTGCTGAGCGACGATTTTTCGGAACTTTGTCCGAAAACATCAGATTAATTCCAGCTACTCCTAACAGTCAATTGCCTGCATTGCTAAGTCAGCATCAATACTATTTGCAATTAAGCATGGCCGAAGGATTTCCAAATGCATTGTGCGAAGCAATGCTTTGTCAGTGTATTCCCATAGGCTCCAACGTTTTTTCAATTCCGGAAATTATTGGTGAAACAGGTTATATACTTGAAGAAAGAAATGCGGATGCTTTGAAAAACTTGATAGATTTACTGCCGGAGAATGATATTACGAAAGACGGAAAGTCTGCAAGAGAACGAATCAGGAACAATTACACAATTGAAAAAAGAAAAGAGAAGTTCAGAAAGATCTTTGAAAGTTTTCGTATCAACGAATCACGTTGATCATTCCGCTCCTTCGCTGTGTTCCATTGTCAAGGATATAAACATAAATATCTGCCGGCACCATCTGATCCTGGAACTTTCCATCCCATAACATTTCACCTGCATTTTCATTTTCATATATCTGGGTTCCCCAACGGTTAAAGATCCGTATAGAGTAATTCATGCAAGGCTTGTAGGTGCTGAATGCAAATAAATCATTTAAGCCATCGCCATTTGGTGTAAATGAATTTGGAACGAATAAAATTTCTCCTAACAATTCTTCAGAAGTTAATTCAATTCGAATTGAATCCGAACAAGAAGATTCTTCATTTACGATTAATAAAACTTCAAACTTTCCTGCAGATCCATAATTATGTACCGGATACATTACTTCACTAACTTTACCGTCACCAAAATTCCAATTGTATGTAACAGCATTCTCTGAGACATTTGAGAAGACAAAATTTCCTGAACAGGAATCTTGTATTGAACTGAAGGTTGCTTCCTTAAAAGAAACAAAACTGATTTCTTTCTCTATGATACTTTCACAACCATGATTTGAAATTCCGGTTAATTTAACGGGAATGGTTCCGGAAAGAGAATATGTATGAACAGGATTGTGTTGCATTGAGGTATCTCCATCACCAAATTCCCAGATATAACTTTTAGCGTTTGAAGTCAGGTTGGCAAAGGTGACAACAGAATCGCAAGTTGCTACATTATAATTAAAATCGACAGAAGCCAACGGTGGAATACTAATTGAGTAAGTCGAAGTATCGATACAAGTTGAATCGGTAAATACTATTTGTTGAATTGTATAATTGCCATGAGTTGAAAAAGAGTGAATCGGATCTTTGGTATAATCAACATTACCATCTCCAAAATCCCATCTGTAGGAGTCGACAAATGATGAAGAGTCAAGCGTTTTTATAGTATATGTACAGGTATCGAGTTCAATTTGAAAACCTGAAATTGGATTTTGCTGAACAACGACTGTTTGCATAAGAGTATCATAGCAGGAAGAATCTGTAGAAGTGATCAGAGCTACATCATAAATTCCCGGTTGAGAATAATAATGAACCGGATTGATGTCGTTCGATACAGAATCATCGCCAAAAGTCCATTTCCAAAAATTAGCTACACCGCCAATCCCAAAGGAACGATCTAAAAATTCAAATCTATTTGAACAATGTACATTTCGGAAATCGAAATCAGAATTGAAAACAGGATAGATGTGAACATTTCCTATTGCAGTATCATTGCAAGCCGGATTAATACCGGAATAGGCAATCAGAGTAGCAGTATAATCACCGGTATCTGCATAGGCATATGTTGGATTCATCAATGACGAAGTATCAGATAAAATTCCCAATTCACCGAAATCCCAATGATAAGTAGCTGCATTATAACTTGTATTCTCAAAATTTGCAGACAATGTTCCGCAGGAAATAGTTGGTGAGAAAATCGATGCAACGGTTATTTCCGGGCAACTTACTACGTTAACCTGAAAGTCGCGGGTTGTTTCTCCTAACAAAACTCCATTCCTATACTCTTGCACTGTTATTCCATAAATAAATTGTCCGAGGGAATTTGGAGTAGCTTTCAAT
>JAYUWA010000362.1:0-5025 GCA_043753795.1 Bacteroidota bacterium
AACGATTCTTCCCACTTTTTTTCTGATTTCAAACCCAATGCCTTTCCAATTTCATTCTGACCGGTGGCAATATAAGTTGAAAGGCACATGACAAGAAACAAAGTCATTTTTTTCATACTTTCTCAGTTTTGTTTACAGGTTTTTTGACAACTCTGCGTTTTGCATTGTCGATACTGGCATTAAGTTCAAATCCCAGAATCAGGATCAGCGAATTAAAATACATCCATAACATCATTACGATCAATGTTCCAATGGATCCATAGATCTTATTGTAACTTCCAAAATTATTTACAAAATAGGCAAACCCTGTTGAAACAAGAATTGAACTTAATGCTGCAAATGTTGATCCTGCTGAAATAAACCGCCATCGCTTTTTTACAGAAGGAGCATAGTAATACAAAAAGGAAATTGCTATGAAAAACAAAGCAAGGACTACGGCCCATTTTCCAAGCATGATCAATGCTACCTGTGTCTTGGATTTTAAAATACTTTGTGTAACAAGATATTTAGTGGCGGTCGCAGAAAATATAATAAGTGTTGTCGAAATGATCACTAATGTCGAAAGTATAAAGGTAAGTACTATTGCAACCATCCGCTGTCTGAAAGGAGTTCGCGTTTCAGTAGCATGATACGAACTGTTGAATCCGCGCATCATCGTCATAAAACCATTTGTGGTAAAATATAACGCTGTCAGGAATCCGATTGAAAGTAAACCGCTGTGCTGGATCTTGACTATATCTGTAATTGTTGTTCTGGCGCTTGCAAAAGCAGTTGATGGTAATACTCCTTCAATAATACTCAATACTTCATTTTGAAAATTCTTAATTGGAATGTAGGGTATCAGTGAGAAAAGGAAAATTGTAGCCGGGAAAACTGCCAGAAAGAAACTGAATGCTAATGCCTGCGCCCTGGTAACAATTCCTCCTTTTTTAATTCCGGTAAAAAAGAAATCTGCAACGTAATAGATCGGCATGTTATCGAATCCCGGTAATGCCACCCTTTTGGTATAATCAATGAATGACCTCACCGCCGGGGTATCACCGAAATATTTTGCAATTTCTACCGATGCTCGCTGTAATTTTTTTCCCGCCACTTTACTTAACAATTTTCATACTTATATCAAGACTTTTGTGTGAATGAGTTAACGCGCCCACAGAAATAAAGTCAACTCCGCTTTCAGCAAATGAACGAATTGTTTCTATAGTTATTCCGCCGGAGGCCTCAGTCTCGAATTTTTTATCAATCATCTGAACCGCTTCTTTTAATAATTCAGGTGTGAAATTGTCCAGCATAATTCTGTTAACTTTACCAATTGCCAGCACCTGATTTACTTCTTCAAGGTTTCGTGTCTCAATTTCAATCAATAGCTTTTTTCCAATCTTGCTGATATATTCGTTTGAACGTTCAATTGCATTTCGGATTCCGCCGGCTGCATCAACATGGTTATCCTTAATTAGAATCATATCATAGAGTCCAAACCTGTGATTGGTACCTCCACCAAGTTGAACTGCCCATTTTTCAAACAAGCGGAAATTTGGAGTTGTCTTTCGAGTATCAAGAACTTTTGTTTTCGTTCCTTTTAATGCATCAACATATTTTTTGGTCAAAGTTGCTATGCCACTCATTCTCTGCATGCAATTTAAAACCAATCGCTCGGCAGTGAGTAGGGATCGAACTTTTCCTTTTACGGTCAGCACAATGTCACCTGGATTTACAACGCTTCCTTCTGCGACATGTACTTTCACGATAAGTCCTGAATCAACCTGATTTAAGATCTGATCTGCCAGAACTAATCCGGCAATAATTCCTGTCTCTTTTACTTTAACATTAGCTGTCCCAACTTCAGATTCCGGAATGGTGGAAAGTGAAGTGTGATCGCCATCGCCAATATCTTCTTTCAGCGCATTTTCAATAAAGTCCTTGATCGATAGACCGTAATATTCCGTAAATTCCATAGCTGTACTTATAAGTGTGAAATTAGAGAACTTAGCGCCATAAAAGGGAGGCTTTTTATGAAGATATTCACAAAAAAAAGTCGCCAGATTTTGGCGACCTTTTTGATTTACTTTTTATCCGACGATAGAATTCCGATCTTGAGTATTAAATTATTCAGCTTCAAATCTTAATTCCATTAGTACATTCTTACCACCTGAGGTTTTGAAATAGAATGAAGTTCTAAAAGTTTTTCCGGTACCGGTTACCAGATTTCCAATTGCATACTGCGTTCCTTCCGGTGATGAGCCTTTATGAATAATGGTAAATGATTTTGGAGCGTTCTTGCTGAAAAAATCCTTTATTACCTGTTCTGCCTGAGCTTTACTATAAACATCTTCCCGATTAATAATGGTGAGATCTAAAGTAGGACCGAAGTAAGTAGATAATTGTTTGGCATCTCCACTGCGAATCGCAAAAGCGATTTCATCGAAGACATCAAGTGAGTAGCTCTGACTGAAGACCAGCAGGAGCATTATGAGGGAGATTGTTTTTTTCATTTTGTTGAAAGTCACGGAACTAAAGCAAACATCAAGCCACTAATGAGGTTTACAATGGCTAAAATAATTGTTTTTAATGATAAAAAGAGGTTTATTCACTATGTTTATGAACATTTACAGGTTATAAATGATACCCTAAACAAAGAAAAATTGAGGATAGAATTTATTTTTATTGGAAAAACCACCGAAAGCTATCTTAATGAAGGTGTCAATACTTATTTCAAGCGTTTGGTTAATTACTTGCCTGCTGAAATTTTAACACTTCCTGCATCTTCTTCTAAAATAAGAGAAAAGATCATCGAGGAGGAAAGCAAATTGATCATTTCTAAATTTCAACCAAGAGATCATCTTGTTTTACTCGATGAAAATGGAAAGGAATTGACTTCCCGTCAATTTGCAGGCTTTATCGAAAAGCAAATGCTGGCCGGCACAAACAGATTACTTTTGATCACGGGTGGAGCATATGGGGTTTCTGATGAGCTGAAGAAAAAAGTACACTATACGCTTTCAGCCTCAAAATTTACTTTTACACATCAGATGATCAGATTGCTACTAACAGAACAAGTCTATCGGGCTATGACAATTTTGAGAAATGAATCCTATCATCATGATTGAAATGAATCAAACTTTATTAAATTTGTAAGGCATACGCAAACCTATGATAGAATACCTTTCGTTTGTTGACTTAATTGTCCCGATTATTTTTTTGGTTTTCATTTACCTTTTTGCTAAAAGTAAGCAAATGAAAAATATCGATACCAATCCAAGTTATCGATTTTATATGTATGGATTAATGATAAAGATCTTCGGCGGAATATCCGTTTGTCTGATCTATGCATTATATTATGGTTTCGGTGATACTGTAAATTATTATAATGATTGTGTAGTATTGCTAAACCTGGGAGAAAAATCCGTGATGAATATCTTCAAATTCATGATCGGCCCCGACCCTTCACTATTTTATGAGTTTGATGCTAACACTGGTAGTATGCAATATTTCAGTGATCCGCATGCACGTGCTGTAGTAAAACTAACTTGGCCTTTATGTCTTATAGCTTTCAAAAGTTTTGTAGGCATGACCATTTTACTTGCTTATATATCTTATTGGTCAATCTGGCGATTGTATCAGGTATTGGTTGCAGAGTTTCCGAAACTTGAGTTTGAATTTGCTGTCGCATTATTATTTATCCCATCTGTTTTCTTCTGGGGTAGTGGATTGTTAAAAGATACGATTACGTTTTCTGCGGTTTGTCTCTTTTCATCTTCCTATTTCATCTTGCTCACCAAAAAAACGAGCTTTATGAAAAATATCTTTTACATAATAATAAGCTCCATCCTCCTGATCTGGATCAAACCATACATTTTCTTTGCATTACTTCCGGGTAGCTTCTTATGGTATGGTGGAATTCAGTTGGAGAAAGTTCAGAATAATTTGATCAAATCTCTTTCAATTCCATTTCTGATCATCTTTTCATTAGTGTCCGGATATTTTATGCTTGACATCATGAGCGGATTTCTGGGTGACTATTCAATCGAGAATGTACTCGATAAAGCCGTACTTACTCAGATGGATCTTAAGAGTGAACATTACCAAGGGTCAGCATTTGATATTGGAGATTTCGATCCTACCATACAAGGAATTTTGTCAAAGATGCCGGCAGCTATTAACGCGGCATTATTCAGGCCATACATTTGGGAAACTTACAACCTTACAATGATGCTTTCAGGAATTGAAAATTTCCTGATGCTGGCATTTACTATTTATCTGCTTTTGAAACTCAAAATCTATAATCTGTTCAGATTGATGTTCAGACACAGGATACTATTTTTTACTGTGTACTTTAGTTTATTCTTTGCCTTTTCTGTTGGATTGACGACTTCAAATTTCGGAAGTCTCGTGCGATATAAAATTCCTGCAATCCCGTTCTATGTGATCTCATTGATCATTATTTCTTCCACTTACCGGGAGTTGAAAAATGAAGATAACGCCAATTATGCAGTTGATCCAAAGAAATCTTCGGCGTAAATCTTTTTATACACTTCTTCTGCGATCTCAAAGCTTCTGTATTTTTGTGCAACTGCAGAGATCCGTAATGCTAGAGACGGACCTTCACTCAGCAATTTTCCAATCTGATCAACGGCCTTTTTGTACTCCTGTTCGTTCAAATCCTGAATAACTGCTCCGATATTTTCCGTTTCTATTATTGAAGAATCATCAGAAATATCTTTCGTTATAATTACCGGTAATCCTAAAGCCCAATATTCACCATCTTTAATTGGTGAGCAATATCGTTTCGTAGGAATTGGTTTGACAGGAGTAATGGCAAAATCACCAAGTCCGATGTAATCATTTACCTCACTGTGTTGTACAAATCTGCATATCACCTTTTCAAAGGGTAAGCCACATTCTTTTGCCCATTGCATTAGCTCAGCCTGATTATGATTCGTAAGAAGTAAAACTCTGAAATCATCACCCCATTTTATTTCTGCTTCTTTTAACAAACAAAAGATTTCTTTTGTAAGATAGATCCCG
>JAYUWA010000363.1:0-5023 GCA_043753795.1 Bacteroidota bacterium
GACTTTCTCTGTTGGTGATCGATTTGGTTATTTTGAGCTGACGCATGGTTAGACGAGAGATTTTAAGTTAGAAAATACGCAGATTTTGACGAAAAATCTGTTTTTTAATAGTGCTGCAAAGATAAGCCTTAGCTAAAGGCGAAGCAAGTTTTTGTCAACAAACGGTTAATAACTACCTCTAATTGTTGAAAAAAGAATGAGATGCACCTAATTGTTTTTAATACATCAAAAATCGCACCCAAAATGCACTTTCTGACACTTTTTCGATAAAAAGAGCCGTAAAGTTTATTTACGGCTCTTAATAATTTACTTGCTAATAGTGAATATAAATAGAAAGAGGGTTTGGTTTTTCGATTAGTCCTCTTTTCGTCTCACAATTAAATTCCGAACCCATAATAGGCCTTCATCCCATTTGGATAAACTCCTTCAATCAAAACTCCACCTTGTTTTGTCTTCAAAGCATTCTCCAAGTCATCTTTAGATGTGATCGGTTTCTTGTCAATTGCAGTTATGATGAACCCTTCCTGAATCCCGGCACTTCTCAATTTACCTGCAAGTAGTTTCGAGATCTTGACACCGCCTCGGATTTTCAGTTTTGATTTTTCCTCGTTGGAGGCATTTTCAAAAGTACCACCGAGCAGACTTAATGATTCTTCAACTTTTACAATTTTAGTATCGCCATCTTTGTTACGAAGCGTCACCATCAGGTTTTCTGTTTTTCCATCTCTCACGATTGAAACTGCAACCTTATCGCCAGGACGGTATCTTCCGATCTGTTCTTGTAATTGTGGAGTAGAAGTTACCGAAACGTTTCCTACTTTCTGAATGATGTCACCTTCTTTTAATCCGGCTTCTGCTGCTGCACCACCTTCTGTAAGTCCGGCTACAAAAACACCTTGTGTTGGCTTCAAACCTTTTTCTTCTACAAGTTTTGAATCGATATCACGAATGGAAACTCCGATAAATCCTCGTTGTACACTTCCGAATTCAACCAGATCATCCATTACTTTTCTAACCAGATTCACCGGAACTGCAAATGAATAACCGGAAAAGGAACCAGTCGTAGAGGCAATGGCTGAATTAATTCCTACCAGATCTCCGCGGGTGTTTACAAGTGCACCACCACTGTTTCCCGGATTCACTGCAGCATCGGTTTGTAAAAATGATTCTATCTTATATTGATCAGGCAGTATACCGATATTTCTTGCCTTTGCACTAATGATTCCGGCAGTCACTGTACTTGTCAGATTAAAAGGATTCCCGACTGCAAGTACCCATTCACCAACTTTTACTTCATCTGAATTTCCATAAGGAATAAATGGAAGATTCTTTTCATCGATCTTCAAAAGTGCCAGATCGGTTGATGGATCTGTTCCAATGACCTTTGCAGTATAAGTCTGATTATCGTTCAAAGTTACTTCTACTTTTTCCGCATTATCAACTACGTGGTTGTTAGTTACAATGTAACCATCTTGCGTGATAATCACTCCTGAACCACTTCCTTGCTGTTGTCTTTGCTGAGGTCGTCCCCAGAAATCAAACGGGTTTCCTCCAAATGGACTAACTCCTTGCGATGTGTAAGATGTTTTTACGTGGACAACAGCATGTACTGACATTTCTGCGGCCTTGGTAAAATCTATCATATTTGATTGCGAAGCGGCCGGTAGATTTACGAAGGAGACATTTTGTTTTTCTGAAATGTTACCTGCCGTATTGCTGCTGTCAGAATAATGTGAATAAAGTGAAGCACCGGCTAGTCCGCCTAATCCGGCAATTAGTAATGTGCCTATTGCTTTTTTCATTTTGTTTAACATAGCTTTCTATTTTTTGAAAATTAATTTGTCAATTTTTATGCCATCAAAATTCTTCCTGATCAATGAAGCAAAAATGAATGGAACGGTTAATTTTAGTTAAGCGCTGTTCTTGATTTTGATTTTCTCTTCTACGCTCTGGTATTGTAACTAACGGATGAACGCAACTTTTTAGTCTAAGGTTTTATCGAAGTTTTGAAATCTTCAACATTACTTCATGTTCAACAACTGTTCCGGATAGATGTTTATACTCTTTACATTATTATAGAAAAAAAAAGAATAGCTTAATTACTGAATATCCAATTCAGACCGCTTTCAATTTAAGATTTAGATTAAATGTTATAAATAATTGATATACAGTTATTTAGACTAAATAAATTGTCAATTGATTTGTTCAATAACTACTTTACTGATGTCATGAACAAGAGGTAAAGTCACCTTAATTTTCTACTTTTGCAGACTGATGATCTCGCACAAATCCAATGAAGAAGTAATCAATTCTATCCGCAATGGAAAAGAAGAGACTCTTTATGCTCTGAGCAAAAAGTATTTTCAGTCATCACGTCGGTGGTTGCGAAGAAACGGCATCTCTGATTCTGCCACACCTGCCATTTTTGCAAAGGTCGTTGTCAAAATGTTCAGAGACATCCAGCAGAACCGACTTTCAACGCATGTTGACCTTGATAAATATATATTCAATATGTTCAATGAACATTTGAGTAAAGAAAAAGAGAATAGAAAATTCAAGCGTCAGCCTTCAATTTTACCCTCGTCTGATATTGAAAGGGATGTTACTGCGTCATGTTTTACGATCTTAGATGAGCAAAGTAAAAAACTGTTGAGTGCCAGGTATACAGAAAAATTATCCTTTGAAGAAATAGCAGTTCGCTTTGATTTCAGCAATCCCGTGATAGCAGAATTTGAAGTGCATAAGTCATTAAATCAGTTTCGTCAGATCGCACAGGCAAGACTTAACACCGGAATAGAATCCTGATATGACAACGCAAGAAAGATCTTTAATTGATCGTTATATCGATAATTCTCTCAGTGGCGTCGAGCTAAAGGAGTTCATGGATAAACTTGAACAGGATGAGAATTTCCGAAAGCAGGTTTCATTTCATAATCTGCTGATCGAATCAATTCAGATTGCTGAAGATACCAGATTGGAGAAATCCATTGTTGATCAGATTGGCTATAAAAAACCATTGATTCCATCAGGGTTGAAATTGATCCTTACATTTCTATTCATAACCGCTATAGGCATAACGCTCTGGCAATATTTAGGAACAGGAACATTACAAACCCGAAAGCGAATTTTCAGTTGGGATATTTTCAAGAATAACAATATTGAAAAAGAAAAAGAAAAGTCTACAGGTGTATCAACCAATTCAGTCAAAGTGAAAGAAGTTGTTGAAACTCCGGCTCGTACTGAAGAAAAAGATCCATCAGAATTTCCTGCGGAAGCTTCACAGTTAAATACAGATTCTACTGTTTCTGAAGTTCTTTCAGAAGAAGAAAATGTTGTCGTCAAACAAGACCAGCTTCTTGTAACGCATACATTAAAAGTTACAGACATCGAGATTGATGAATCAAAAAAACCGGTTGATAATTCATTGTCACAGTCGACTGCCAATAAATTGAATCCTTCAGGCGGGCTTGTTGAAAACCCGAAATCGAATGATGATAATTATGAAGTAGAATTCTGGTTATCACCTGTAAATTACAAAGGGTACAAACTAGCTTCAAACAAGTTGGTTCTTTTTGGCATTGAAGAACCTGATGCTGTTAAACTCTATTTTGTAGATGATAGATTGATGATGAAATATGGTCAGAATTATTTCCGTTTGAATCCATCCGATGAATTCATTGCTTTTTCTACAATTAAGAACACAGATCTTCCGGCAGCCTTGAAATGAAAATACCATTTAATAAATATCACGGAACCGGCAACGATTTCATCATGATCGATGATCGATTGAATAAGTTGACGCTTACAACTGATGATGTCCGCAAATTATGTGACCGTCACTTTGGAATTGGTGGCGACGGATTAATTCGCATTGTTAAAAAGGATGGCTTTGATTTTGAAATGGTCTATTATAATTCCGACGGAAATTTCGGATCGATGTGTGGAAATGGCGGCCGATGTGCTGTTGCATTCGCACATTTTTTAAAGCTCATTAAAGAAGAAACAAATTTTCTGGCTTATGATGGTCCGCACGAAGCAATACTCGTTTCAAAGTCTCCTTTGATCGTTAAATTGAAAATGGCTGATGTGTTGAGCGTTCAAAAAGTAAAAGGTGCAGTCGTGCTAAACACGGGCTCTCCACACTACGTAACATTTGTTAAGTCAGTTAAAGACATAAACGTAGAAGTGAAAGGCAGAGCGATCAGAAATTCTGCATTGTATAAATCTGAAGGCATTAACGTTAATTTTGTTCAGGTGGAAGATAATTCTATCCATGTAAGAACATATGAGCGAGGAGTAGAGGGCGAAACCTTATCATGCGGAACTGGTGTTACAGCTGCAGTAATTGCAAGTGTTTTTTCCGGTAAGATCAAAAAAAATGATGAGTGTGTCGTTCATACTCCGGGAGGCAAACTGAAAGTGCATTTTAACAAAGAAGGTCAGCGATTCGAACAGATCTGGTTGGAAGGCCCTGCAATAGCTGCTTTTAGCGGTAATGTGATTCTTTAGGATTTGTTTGTGCAAGCTGTGAGTCTTACTTTTGCGCCTGCGTGAACAGTCTATTGTTCATAGAATTCATTTCACAACCCTATCAATATTCAAACAACTATCCGTAAATTCGTACAAACAAAATCTTTATGCAACTGGTAGGAGAATTAATACATTTGAGAGCACTGGAGCCGACTGATCTCAATCAACTATATAAATGGGAGAATGACAGTACTATCTGGAGTGTTAGCGGAACATTAGTACCATTTTCCAAATTTGTTCTTGAAGAATTCGTCACGCAGGTACATCAGGATATTTATACGAATAAGCAGTTGCGCTTAATGATCGATCTGAAATATTTCGACGAAGCCGATGAGGACGAAACAACACGTTCTATTGGGTGTGTTGATCTTTTTGATTTCGATCCAAAGAACAAAAGAGCGGGAATTGGAATTTTAATTGCCGACAAAGCAGACAGAGGTCGCGGGTATGCAACTGAAGCACTCCACTTAATTATGGATTATGGTTTTGAAGT
>JAYUWA010000364.1:0-1550 GCA_043753795.1 Bacteroidota bacterium
CGCAGAACCATAACTACCAATAGCAGTTATCATCGGATATTCCATTCCGCTGCCTGAAGCGTTTGTTACATCAACAGCAGTGTAAGTCGCATAGGGATATTCGCCGACCCATTCAGACATATACTTAATGGAACCTGAAATATATTCAGGAGCTTCTTTCCAGAACGATGCTTCTGCATTGGTAAAGAAAGACCATGTGGTCACTTTTCGTTTAGTGATCGGTAATTCAACTTCACCTTTGATGACATGCCAACGTTTATCTGCAAACCATGCAAAATCATGTATGTTGCCTTGTTTAAAATGCAATGTCTTCATCTCTTTTGAAGATGCAGGAAATGACATGTCAGTCGAAAATTCTGAAATCGACATAGTTGTTTTTGCTTTCTCCTCTAACCATGCCATTTCAGATTCATCATTGATCAGGTCTCCTGTCGATCCAACAACATAATTCGCAGGAAGAGTGATTGAAACATCAAACGAACCAAATTCAGAATAATATTCACCCTTGTCAAGGTAGCTGAAATAGTTCCAGCCATTTTCATCGAACACTGCCGGTTTTGGATACCATTGTGTAATAAAATACGCCTGACCATCATGTCCAAGTCTTGATAATACTGCATCAGGAATTTTTACTTTGAATGGAGTTATGATCGTAATACTTGCTCCGGGTAAAAGCGGCTCCGGTAATTTTATTTTGCATATATCAATTGTATCCTCCAGCAAATGCCATTCTAATTTTTTCGTGCCAATTTTAAAGTCCAGAGAATCGATAAATCCAAAATCCTTTTCTTCAGCTTCAAGCATAAATTCTGAACCTACATTGTAAAGTTCCTTTGCAAGAGTTGTTGATGTATTCTTATACGCATTCGGATAAAGATGGAAATACATTTCCTGTAAGGGCAGAGGGGAATTGTTTGTGTACGTTATTTCCTCAAATCCGCGAAGTTCGTGACTGATATCATCGAGAGTAACCTGAATTTTATAATCTACTTTTTGCTGAAAATAATTGCCGGAATAAATTTGATTGATGAAGAGAAAGAAAAGTAAATTAGTTAAAATTATTTTCATCTGATCAGGATAAATTATTTGCTTGAATTGATCGCAAGACTTACTTTGTCATACAGATCATGGCCTTTAATTCCTTTTGCTATGATCTTGCCTTCACGGTCAATAAGAATGTTGAAAGGAATTGCCTGAACCTGATATTGCTTCGCGACAGGACTTTCCCACCGCATCAGGTCACTTACCTGAATCCATGTGATTTTGTCGCGTATTACCGCTTCATTCCACGCTTCAATATTATTGTCAAGTGAGATTCCGTAAATTTCAAAATCGTTTCCTTTTAATTTTTCATATGCAGCAACAATATCCGGATTTTCTATTCGGCATGGAGCGCACCAACTTGCCCAGAAGTCGATCAACACAACTTTACCTTTCAATGAAGATAGACTGACCGGTTTGCCGTCGAAGCCATTTAGTGTTATATCCGGCGCCAAGCTTCCCGCAGGAAGAACATTCAGTTCACTGATAAGGGTTGTGAAATCTGCAAC
>JAYUWA010000365.1:0-4978 GCA_043753795.1 Bacteroidota bacterium
TACGATTGTTACAAATCAACTGATCTCATTCAAAAAAGAAGTTGATCAATTGATCGACAAAGGCACAAAGAAGGATGAAGCGATCCTGAAAGTTCTTCGTCAATACATTGTAGAATCGAAAAATATTCGTTTCGAAGGCAATGGTTACGGCGATGAATGGGTGAAAGAAGCAGAGAAACGTGGACTATCAAATATTCAAACAACGCCATTGGCATTGGATGCATATGTAAGTAAATCGACGCTTCAATTATTCGATGATCTGAATATCTTCTCACATCGTGAAGTAGAAGCCCGTCATGAGATCTTACTTGAGACCTACATCAAAAAGATTCAGATCGAATCGAGGATCATGGGTGATCTTGCGATCAATCATATTATTCCTGCAGCAGTGAGATATCAGACAGAACTGGCAAGTAACGTTGAGAAATTAAACAACATCAAAGCCGGTGCAGATACAACTAAAACCCAGATGCAGATGATCACTGAGATCAGCGGTCACTTGAATGGAATCAACAAACTGGTTGATGAAATGATAGAAGCCAGAAAGAAAGCCAACAAGCAGGAGAATATCCGCACAAGAGCAATTACTTATTGCGATGAGGTCAAAGCATTTTTTGAACCCATCCGCGATCATGTTGATGCACTTGAAATGCTGGTTGATGACGAGATCTGGCCGATGGCAAAGTATCGGGAGTTGGTTACGATCAGATAATTTAAGATTTGTAATTAGTAAATAGAGAATAGAAAATCGTAATTCGAGATTCGCAATTTGAAGGATGTTGGGAACAACAGTTTTCAAATTACGGGTTTTGCGTTACGATTTTTTTATTCAATAATTGCTTTGAAAAGCACTTGATAAATCAAAGAAACCTTTAAAAGTGAACCAATCTTAACGCAGTTTTGTTGAATGCTGGAATTCAGGCATGTAAGTGCTTGTAACAGAGCACACAAGTGTTAATTCAACGATTCGTAATTTTATTTGAAAAGGGCGTTAATACTTTTGTAATCATTAAAATTCTTATTTTCTTTGCTGTAGAGTGTATACTTTGCTCAACCCAATCTAACCCAAGGATGAAAATGAACTTTCGTTTGCTTTTGACTGCAGCTTTGATGTTTGCAGCTTCACTAACATTTGCCCAACGCGGCCCAACATACCAGGCTGATCTAGCATTTGACAAAGGCGATTATTATGATGCTGCTACGCTTTACAAAAAAGCCTTTACGAAGGAAAAAAATAAAGTGAAACGTGCTGAAGTAATTTATAAAGTTGCTGAATCGTATCGCCTAACGAACGATTACAAAAATCAGGAAGTTTGGTATGCAAAGGCTATCAAAGCAAACTACAAAGCACCTGAAGCAATTTTACATTATGCAGATGCCTTGAAGATGAATGGCAAATACGATGAAGCAGTCGTACAATACACTGCATTTCAAAAAGTAGCTCCTGAAGATCCTCGTGGGGAAGATGGGATCAAGTCAAGTCAGGATGCACAGAAATGGAAAGATAAGCCAACAAGATATCGTGTGCTGAACGTAGCACCGATCAATACAAAATACTCTGATTTTTCTGCAGCATATTCACACAAAGACCGCAGACATCTGATCTTTACTTCTGCACGTCAAGAGTCAATTGGAAAACAGAATGACGGCTGGACAGGTGAAAAATTTCAGGATCTTTTTGAAGCTGTTGTAGACAAAAAAGGAAAATGGAGCAGTCCGAAACCATTACTAGAGCCGATCAATTCAGGTTCTAATGACGGCGGTGCGTTCATGGATTCAAAAGGAGTTGATATGTTCTTCACTCGTTGTGATGAAGGCAAATTAGGTACTTGTAAAATTTACTATACAAAACGCAAAGGTCAGACTTGGGAGGAACCAAAGTTGATTCCACTTTCAGATGACAGCGCAACTTGTGGTCAGCCTTCATTGTCAATTGATGAACAAACATTATATTTTGTTTCTAACATGTCTGGCGGACGTGGAGGAAAAGATATCTGGATCTCCAAGTATGATAAGAAAGCAAAGACATGGGGAACACCTGTAAATGCAGGTGACAAAATAAATACTGAAGCAGATGAAATGTTCCCATTCATTGCAGCAGACAGTACACTTTATTTTTCTTCAAAAGGACATTTAGGAATGGGCGGACTTGACATTTTCAGTTCAAAGATGGCAAATGGAATTTTCGAAGAGCCAGTAAATTTGAAATATCCGGTAAACACTTCTTACGATGATTTCTCTTTTATCGTTGATGAAACAACAGGCGACAGAGGATTTTTAAGTTCTGACCGTGATGGAGGAAAAGGCAGTGATGATATTTATTCATGGAGCTTACCTCCACTTCTTTTCACAGTATCCGGAAAAGTTTTTGATGCAGATACAAAATCAAATGTTGAAGGTGCAACAATTGAATTATTCGGAAGCGATGGTTCTTCAATTCCTTTGAAAACAGATAAAACAGGTGCATACAAATTCGATTTGAAACCGGAGACATCATACCGTCTCTCTGCACAAATGCCGAATTATCTGAACAAATACATTGAAGTTACAACAGTTGGTCTGGAGCAATCAAAAGATTTCATTGGTGATTTTGACTTTGCACTTCGTTCAACGCTTCGTGCAATTGAATTACCGGAAGTGTATTATGATCTTGGTAAATGGGATCTGCGTCCTGAATCGAAAAAAGCTCTTGACGGTTTAGTTGAAACTTTAAAAGACAATCCAACAATTGTAGTTGAGATCGGTTCACATACCGATTCACGTCCGATACCAATGACTAACGAATTGCTTTCTCAAAAACGTGCAGAGTCAGTGGTAAATTATCTGGTTGCTCAGGGAATCGAAAGAGACAGACTATCTTTCAAAGGCTATGCAGCAACTCAGCCACGTAATCTGGATAAAGACAAAGGCAACTTTAAGTCAGGCGATATTTTAAATGATGGATTCATCGCTAAACTTTCTACGAATAAACTGAAAGAAGAAGCACATCAGATGAACCGTCGTACAGAGTTCCGTGTATTGCGTACGAACTATGTAAAAGGACAATCCGCTACTGACGATATTAACATTACAGAACCAACAGCTACACTTGTAGATTCATCAGGTGTAAAAGCTGTTGAAGATGCTTCTGTAGCAAAACAAGTTGAAGCAAAAGATGCTGCAACAGGAGAAGTTGTTTCCGGTGCTGCTACTACAACACCTACAGTTCAGGCTCCGGGCGAATTGTATGTTGTGAAGAAAAATGATACATACAACACAATTGCAAAAACGAACAGCATGACTGTTAAAGATCTAAAAGCATTGAACGGTCTGAAAGGTGAAGTTATTTTTGAAGGTATGGAATTGAAGATCACTCCAAATGGCGATTATACTGAATACGACAAAAAGTTCCGTGCACTTGAAAAAGGTGAAGATAGCTGGAGCTCGGTTGCTAAAAAATTAAACATGAAAGCTGCCGATCTTAAAAAATTAAACAAAGGCGTTGACGAAGATACTTTCCGTCCAGGAAAGAAGATCAGGATCCTGCAATAAAACGCTAAATACATTTTTAAAAGCTGCTCTGTTCGGGCAGCTTTTTTTATGCCTTTTTTTATTGATTTTAAAGTAATTGCCCGATGAATGAAGACTGGAAAAAGTAGAAAATGGGCAAAGTATTCCGTACTTTTGCAGGCAATTAAATCTACCCCAACCGGTATGTCAGGAAATTATGCATTAAGAGGCGTTTCAGCTACGAAAGAAGATGTTCATGCTGCAATCAGCGGGCTCGATAAAGGTCTGTTTCCGGAGGCATTTTGCAAAATAGTCCCTGACTTTTTAGCAGATAGTCCTGATCATTGCCTGGTAATGCATGCTGATGGCGCGGGAACAAAATCATCTCTGGCCTATGCCTATTGGAAAGAAACCGGGGATCTCTCCGTCTGGAAAGGGATAGCACAAGATTCCATCATCATGAATTTAGATGACTTGATCTGTGTAGGTGCAACCAACAACATTTTATTGAGTTCAACAATTGGTAGAAATAAAAATCTTATTCCCGGAGAAGTTATTTCAGCTCTGATCATGGGAACAGAAGAAATTCTTCAGAATCTTCGTGATCAGAATATCGATATCCATTTAACGGGAGGAGAAACTGCAGATGTAGGTGACCTTGTAAGAACTGTTATTGTTGACTCAACTGTTGTATGCAGGATGAAGCGGTCAGAAGTCATTACAACAAAAAATATTCAGGCGGGTGATGTGATTGTCGGAATGGCTTCTTCAGGAAAAGCAATTTACGAAAGCGAATATAACGGCGGAATGGGAAGCAATGGACTTACTTCAGCACGTCACGATGTATTCAGCAAAGAAGTTGCGAAAAAATATCCGGAGACGTATGATCATGCTTTGAATGAAAAAGTTGTTTACTCAGGAAGCAAATCGTTGACTGATAAAATTGATGTTACGTACAAAGATATCAATGAAAAAATTATTACTGAAAAGATTGATGCCGGTAAATTAGTGCTCTCTCCTACACGTACCTATGCACCTGTAATTCAGAAAATAATTTCAGATTGCAGAAAAGAGATTCACGGAGTTATTCATTGCAGTGGCGGCGGACAAACGAAGATCAATCATTTCAATAAGAATCTAAAAGTCATAAAAGATAATTTATTTAAACTACCTGTATTGTTCAAGATGATTCAGGAAGAAAGCAAAACAGATTGGAAAGAAATGTATCAGGTCTTCAATATGGGACACAGAATGGAAATTTATTGTTCGAAAGAAACAGCAGAATCAGTAATTGAGATCTCAAAAAGTTTCAATATTGATGCACAGATCATAGGAAGATGCGAAGCGGCATCGGAAAAAAGTTTAACGATTTCTTCAGTGTATGGAGAATTCAACTATTGATTAAAAATTCAGATCATAAAATCTGATAGAAAAAACAAAAATGTTATTAGACAAATTAGAAGCGATCAAAAATAGATTTGAAGATGTG
>JAYUWA010000366.1:0-1542 GCA_043753795.1 Bacteroidota bacterium
CAGGTTTGCAGGTTTGCAGGTTTAGCGTTGTAGGTCAATTTGTACTTTATTACCATATATAAAATACAATTAAAGTTGATATAAAAGGCACACTCTCAGTAAATTCCAAACCTGCCAACCTGAAACCTGAAACCTTTAAGCCCACAAGAAGAATCAATTTATGAACACCCAACAGATAGAAAAAGGAAAATCAGTACCTTCGCCAAACTTCTTTCACCATGAAATACCAACAAAAATCCCCGGCTATTTTACTTTTAGAAGATGGAACCATTTTTCACGGTTCGGCGGCTGGGGCAATGGGGACAGCAACGGGGGAGATCTGCTTTAATACCGGCATGACCGGCTACCAGGAAATTTTCACGGATCCTTCTTACTTCGGACAAATGTTGCTTACAACACACGTCCATATCGGTAATTACGGTATCAGTGCCGGTGATGCCCAGGAAGTGGAAAGCGATGGCATCAGCATCTCCGGATTGATCTGCAGAAGTTTTTCTTTGCAGTACAGTCGCAAGAGTGCGGTGGAATCGATTGACGAGTACTTTAAACGCAACAAGGTTGTTGCAATAGAAGATGTTGACACACGCGCAATCGTGCGTCATATCCGTTCTAAGGGTGCAATGAACTGTATCATTTCATCGGATACAACTGACATAGAAATCCTACAGGCAAAATTAAAGCAAGTTCCTTCTATGGAAGGATTGGAATTGTCGAGCAAGGTTAGTACAAAGAAGCCTTACTTCTCCGGTAATCCGAATGCAAAACGTAAAGTTGCAGTGATGGATTTCGGAGTGAAGAAAAATATTATCCGTAATCTGGTCGACAGAGATTGTTACGTACAGGTCTTTCCTGCAAATACAAAATACAAAGACATTCACGACTGGGAACCGGATGGCATTATGATGAGTAATGGTCCCGGCGATCCGGCTACGATGACAGATGTGATCAACAACATCAAAGACATTCTCAAACAGAACATTCCACTTTTCGGAATTTGTCTCGGCCAGCAATTACTTGCACAAGCTTGTGGTGTCGGTACATACAAAATGTTCAACGGACACAGAGGTATCAATCACCCTGTAAAAAATATCATCACAGGTCGTTGCGAGATCACTTCACAAAATCACGGCTTCTCCGTGATCGAAGACCAGATGCGTAAATCAAAAGAAGTAGAGATCACGCACATCAATCTAAATGACAATACCATTGAAGGTATGCGTGTCCGCGACCGTATTGCATTCAGCGTTCAATACCATCCTGAATCAGCACCGGGGCCGCATGACAGTACTTATTTGTTTGATGATTTTGTGGGGGTGATGAGTGGGGTGGTGGTGTAGTGTGAGGTTGTAGTGTGGGTGTGTGGGTCAGGAAAATAATTATCGCCGAACTTGCCAAATCAAGTTTGCTTTTTTACTTGTTAATGTCGTTGATTCCGTTTTCACAAATAATTGCATCACAAAATAATTCATCAGCGGTGTCTTCAATGATGTACTCACAGTAATCGACTTAATAACCGAAAAGGTCCCTTCTGGATGACACTTG
>JAYUWA010000367.1:0-1541 GCA_043753795.1 Bacteroidota bacterium
CGGAGATGAAGCTAAATGGTGACAACTGTTCGGCTCGTCAGATAAACTAATTTGGACAAAACCGGCTGATAACCCATTTTTCTAAGAATGTCGGCATACTGGGTGACTTGATTCTCATGTTTTTTGTGAGGTAGTCCGCTCTTAAAATCGATTACGATGGCCTCATTTTCTTTTATGATTACCCGGTCAGGACGAAGAACTTCACCTGAAGGCATAATGATTTCTTTTTCTGCCTTCACCTGATATTGATCTGAAAAGAACTCAGCAATTTCAGTACTTTTCAAAACATTGTTTACTTCTTCAAGCAAGGTTGTCTTTTGATTTTCCGTGATTAGTCCATCGAAAACAAATTTATCAGCAAGATGCTTGAATTCAGTCACATCTTTTACTTCCGCTAAAATCGCATGAATAAGAATTCCATAATTCACTTTTGACATATCTTTTTTCTCTATCATTTCAATAAGATCATTTCCATGAGAGGAGAGAGAAAGCTTGTCTTGCCAACGGTTAGATGGATAGATATTTAATTCATTTGATGAAGTCTCTGATTCAGAAGCTTTCTTTTCCGGTTTTATGAAATTTTCACCTTGAATAAACGATTCAATTTGATTCGGATCCAACTGATGACAAGTCCGGCTGATCAGTTTGGAAACACTTGTCAACTCTTTCTGATTGTCTTTCGGACAATAAATAAAGAGTTTTTCTTCTGCACGAGTGAAAGCGACATAAAGCATATTCAGATTATCGATCGCTGTCTGGTTGACTTCTTCCAGATAATTTTCTGAGTAGTGAGTTAGTTCAAGAGTTTTCGTTGTCGACAAAGCTGTTTTACCTAGTTCGTCAAACGGTTGCTGATCTGTCTGAAGCCAGATGAGTTCATTTGCTTTCGGTGAAAGTTTCCAGTCACAGAAAGGCATGAATACAATCGGGAACTGCAAACCTTTCGAGCGATGAATGGTCATGATCTGAATTGCATCTTCATTCTGAGGTGTGATCACAGATGCGTTTCGCACCTTCTTGCTTGAATCCCACCATTTGATAAATCCTTCAAGCGAACTATCAAATCCTGTATTGTATTCAAGCACGAGGTCCTGAAAGCGCTGAATAAATGCATCTGGTTTTTTATTCAGTCCGAAGATCTTTACAAGTTGTTCACTGATCTCGTAAATCGGAAGATTGGCTAAGTAAGTAAGGTGCGCTGTAAAACTTTCAGGTAAAATGGAATTGAAGTTCGACTCTTTCAGACTTTCCGGTGGGAAGAGAGTAGTGTTGTGTTTTCCTGTCTTTCCATGATATTTGAAATTTTTATGATCGGAGAAATAAGTGTGTTTGTCGAAATTCAAATTTGCAATATTCATTGCATAATAATAAAGGACTTCTGCTCTCGCAATGGCATTTTTTTGATCAGCAAGAAACCGGAGTGCATTCACTACAAAATTTATTCGTGGAGAACTTGTGATCAGCAAAGAATCCGGGCTAATGATCTTATCGATTTCATTTGCCAGAAGAAAAGTTGCAATCTCACTTCCTTCAGTATTTTT
>JAYUWA010000368.1:0-1541 GCA_043753795.1 Bacteroidota bacterium
CCCGGCTGTGATGAACTGAAACAACCGCTGACATATCTTCCCGGTTGGTAAAATTTGTTTGTGCTGAAAAAGTAATGTGCTTTCGGATCGGTCAGATAAAACCTGTTTTCCTTTCTGCAAACTTCTTCAGTCTTCAGTACAAGCGTGCGAAACGCATTATTCAGAACTTCTGTACTCAGATCACAGCCTGTATTTGTAATTTGATCAGGATGTTCTTTTCCTAATTCTGTGATGAACTTATCATACTCCGGTTTTATCTTCTGATAAAATTCAGGATACAACACAGGAAGAATTCTGAAATGGGTGAATTTCATGTCATAGTTTATGACAACCAAATCCGTTCTGAAATTTTCAACAATGCGGAAATAATAATATTGAATGATTGTACTCCAGTCTGAGATAAGCACAACACTATTCTTCGGGGCTGATTTGTCGAGCAGTTCCATCAAATCGGTGCTCACTGGATATGATTTTTTATTGTGGTCTTTGTAATTGAATCCGATCTGAACAAGAATGAGCACCGGTAAAATAAATTTCAACTTCCATTTTTCATCCCACATCAGAAACCCGATAAATACCGGAATTGTAAGGACCAAAAATGGAAGTAGGAGGTAAGCGTCAGTACTTGACCACTGATTATTATTCAACTGGTAAATGAATATTGCAAGAAAATAAAAGATCGTTGAGTAGACAGCGACTTTCATTTTTCCTTTGAGCATTTCCCGGATTCCAATTATCAAAAATGGAAGCAGAACAAAAAATTGCATTGCTGTCAGCTTTAAAAAAAACGGAAATCGTGATGAAATAATATCAGTACTTGCTGATGTAAGATTTTTTCCATAAGAACCACCCTTCAAATGATAGAATAATAAATCAAACGTTTTTGGCTGGCCAAACATAAATGGGTACTCATTCTGAGCACGCATGAACATCCATCCATAAAAGAAGAACATTACCACTGCAGATGTTGATGCTAATACAATAAATGCCTTCGACTTAAAGACTGCAACTAATTTTTCAATGAAAGATGCATCTTTTTGCTTTTTCTTTTTAGGATCATTCTGCGAATAATTAAATATTCCATCGATCAAAAATAAAACAGCTACGGGAAGAAAAAATATCATTGTTAAATGGTGACCTGCCAGACCTAGTCCGATACCAATTCCGGCAATGACAATAAATGCAATATTCTTTTTGAATTGAAAACCGATCAAACCAAAAAGCAAGATCGACATGGCTAATATCTGAAAGCTGTAAACTTCGATGTTGTTTGCCCAGGCCCATGTTGTTGCTGCTGTACCAAATCCTATTGCTGTGATCATTGAAATAAATCTGACGGATAAAGAGTTGTCAGGTTTCAGATGATCGCCAATTTTCGCAAACGAAAGATAAATAAGCAAGCATGCTGTCGAAACACAAATGGAAGCAAATGTATTCAATGCTGTAATTGTAGGCACATTGAATAAATCAGTCAGTTTTGTCCAAATTCCTGCCAGAAAAATATAAGCTGGTGTACCGGGTGGATGTGCTATACTTCCCAG
>JAYUWA010000369.1:0-4962 GCA_043753795.1 Bacteroidota bacterium
GTGTGAATTTTTTGCGAAGAAAATTTAACTTCAATTTTAAGGGAATTTTCTTCGCAAAAAATTCACACAAATCTGCCCAAAACCACGGTCCCTGAGCGAAGTCGAAGGGCGAACGCTTTGAATTTCGAACAACGGGTTAACTAATAACATGCAATGAAAAAAATTCTACTGTTCATACTGATAATTCTTGCCAATAATACCATCGCGCAATATACTTCAATCGGTCATCGTGCAGAAACGTTTTTTGATAGTTCAAGAAGCAGATCGATAACATGTGACATCTATTATCCGGCTGATGTTTCCGGATCCAACGTGACTGTTGTAAGTGATACATTTCATTTTCCTGTTCTGGTTTTCGGACATGGTTTTGTAATGGCTACTAGTTCTTATGAAACACTTCGGGATTCACTTGTAGTTCGTGGCTATATTATGGCACTACCGACAACTGAATCGGGCTTTGCTCCATCGCATCTTGATTTTGGAAAAGACATTGCATTTATTGCAGAACAAATTCAACTCAGTAATTCGAATAACGCAGATCTTTTTTTTGATCGTGTAGCAAATGCTACTTGTGTCATGGGCCATTCAATGGGCGGCGGTGCAAGCTTTTTGTCGACGCATTTTTATTCAGGGATCACAGCAATCGCTAATCTCGCTGCTGCAGAAACAAATCCTTCTGCAATTGCAGCAGCATCCTCGCTATCTATTCCTGCATTACTGATAGCAGGTGAAAATGATTGTATAACGCCTGCAGCAACAAATCAATTGCTGATGTATAATGCAATTCCTTCTGCATGCAAAAATTTAGTTACAATTAACGGCGGTAGTCATTGTCAGATGGCTGATGCGAATTTTAATTGCAGTTTCGGTGAAGCAACGTGTTCTCCTGCTCCTGCAATTTCACGGGACGATCAACAACAGAAAGTACTCACATATCTTTCGCTATGGCTCGATGCTGTTCTCAAACAAAACTGTCAATCCGGAATCGATTTTGAAAACCTGAGAAATACAGATACAACAATTACTTACTTGCAGTTTTGTAATTTGTGTTCGTCGACAGGAATCTCAAATGAGACAATCGGAATTGTCAGCGTATATCCAAACCCTTTTACTGATAAGTTGACTATATCAAATAATAACACAGGAGATTTCTATTCAATAACTATTTCAGATGTTCTTGGCAGAATCCACTTTCAAAAACAAGCTTTTACCACGGAAAAGACGGAACTTGATCTGTCTGAATTAAATTCCGGGACATATTTTATGGTGTTAAATATGAAGGACAACTATATTAATAAGCTCTTGCTTAAAAGTAAGTAGAAATCAAATAGTTAAATGAAGTTAATTTTTTAATGGCAATCCGAATTAGTGCTTAAAATGGATTGGTCAATTCCTAAAAATATTATCTTTCACTCCTCAAATTCACTTTATGCTACGAATTATTTCGCTCCTGGTGGTGCTCTTGTTTTCCATACAAAGCTACTCGCAGGAAACATTTCCTGTGAACGGTACTGCCGATCCCCGCCATACCATATATGCATTTAAAAATGCTGTACTGCATGTCGATTATAAAACTTCAGTTTCGGGTGCAACATTGCTGATTCAGGATGGAAAGATCCTGAATTCAGGAGCAGGGATTTCTACTCCTTCGAATGCCGTTGTTTTTGATCTGAATGGTAAACATATTTATCCGGCATTGATTGACATCTTCAGCGATTATGGAATGACAGAAGTTAAACGCGTTACAGATTTTGACCGTTCGCCACAATTCATTTCTAATACTAAAGGTGCCTACAATTGGAATCAGTCTGTGCGTGCTGAATATGATGCGCACCGAACTTTTACTACTGATGCCAAAAAAGCGGAGGAGTTACGAAAACTTGGTTTCGGTGCTGTCATGAGTGTACATCGTGATGGAATCGTAAGAGGAACTTCAACATTTGTTTTGCTTGGCGATGAAAGAGAAAATGAAATGATCATCCGCGATCGTGCTGCATCGAATTTCTCGTTTCACAAAGGAACTTCTACACAGGATTATCCTTCTTCATTGATGGGAGCTATCGCACTTATTCGTCAGACCTATTTAGATGCTGAATGGTATAGCGCCGGTGGGTATAAAGAGGAATTTAATATTTCACTTGATGCATTCAACAACAATAAAAGCCTACCGCAGATCTTTGAAGTGAATGATAAACAGAATGCATTGCGTGCTGAAAGAATCGGAACAGAATTCGGTGTCGATTTTATTATCAAAGGCGGCGGTGATGAATATGAAAGAATTGAAGAAATTAAAAATTCAGTAAATGCTCTGATAGTTCCTTTGAATTTTCCTGAAGGATATGATTTCTCTGATCCATACGAAGCTGTCAATGTTTCATTACGCCAGATGAAAGCGTGGGAGTTGGCACCTACGAATGCTGCTGTACTTGCAAGTAATAAAATTCCATTTGCACTCACATTGTCGGATCTGAAAAACAAAGCAGACTTCTGGAAAAATCTGCGTAAAGCAATCGACAATGGACTTTCTGAAGAGGATGCAATAAAGGCTTTGACTTATTCTCCTGCGCAACTGCTGAAACTTGATGATCAGATAGGTAGTTTGAAAAATAATATGCGTGCGAATTTTATTGTCACTTCAACAAATCTTGCACATAAAGACAATCAGATTTTTGAGAATTGGATCAACGGTAAACGCTATCAGATCATCGACCCTGCAATGAAGGATGTAATAGGAAATTATTCTTTGTCAATTGGAAATATTAAACCATTGCGAATAAAAATCGGTGGAGAAGTCAATACTCCTGAAGTATTTGTTTTCGAGGATACAACATCTACGAAAATTTCTATGTCAAGACAAGGACAAACTGTTACTATGCAGGTTGAACTTAAAACGACAGAGCCGAAAGGAACTTATCGCCTGACAGGTGAAACTTCCGGAGCGATATGGAGTGGAAATGTTTTATTGCCTTCGGCGGATTGGGCTAAATGGTCAATGAAATTTGATTCCGCTTTTACAGCTCCTATTGCAAAAAAAGATAGCGCAAAAAAAGACAGTATAAATGGTCCGGTATATTTTCCGAATATGGCTTATGGATGGAAGCAATTGCCACAATCAAAAACATATTTGATCAAAAATGCAACTGTATGGACAAATGAGCAAGATGGTATTTTAAAAAATACGGATGTCTTGATTGAGAATGGAAAGATCAAACAAATCGGAAAAAATATTGCAGCACCGGTAGGATGTGAAATTACCGATGGAACAAATCTGCATGTCACTCCGGGAATTATTGACGAACACTCGCATATTGCAGTTTCTGATGCTGTCAATGAAGGAACGCAATCGTCCACTGCTGAAGTTCGAATCGGAGATGTAGTGGATGCAGATGATATTCAAATCTACAGACAACTTGCCGGCGGAGTTACAACATCGCATTTACTGCATGGTAGCGCTAACGCGATTGGCGGACAAACTCAACTGATAAAATTACGTTGGGGACATAGTCCTGAGAAGCTAAAATTCGAAGGCGCACCCGGATTTATAAAGTTCGCTCTCGGGGAGAATGTGAAACAAAGCAACTGGGGCGATAGGCAAGTTGTTCGTTTTCCGCAGTCAAGAATGGGAGTAGAGCAAGTTTACCTCGACTTTTTTACTAAAGCAAGTATTTACAATGCGAAAATGAATCTGAGCGCTCAGTCTTCGAATAAAAAAGCAGCTAATACAAGTTCAATTCCGGTTCGACGTGAACTGGAACTTGATGCATTGGTAGAGATCATGAAAGGGAAAAGATTTATCACTTGTCATAGCTATGTTCAAAGTGAGATCAACATGCTGATGCATGTCGCAGACTCATTCGGTTTCAAAGTGAATACCTTTACACATATACTCGAAGGCTATAAAGTAGCAGATAAAATGAAAGCTCATGGTGTTGTCGGTGCATCAACATTCAGCGACTGGTGGGCTTATAAGTTTGAAGTGTATGAAGCGATTCCTTACAACGGACCAATCATGCATAATGTTGGAGTAAACGTTTCATACAATTCAGATGATGCTGAAATGGCTCGTCGACTAAATCAGGAAGCTGCAAAAGCTGTTATGTATGGAGGAGTAAGTGAGGAGGAAGCATTTAAATTTGTTACGCTCAATCCGGCGAAGATGCTGCATATTGATGATCGCACGGGAAGTTTAAAAGCAGGAAAAGATGGTGATGTTGTTGTCTGGAATGACAATCCACTTTCAGTTTATGCAAAACCATTGCAGACGTATGTTGATGGAATAAAATATTTTGACATCAAGCAGGATGAAATTTTACGCAAGGAGATCATTGTTGAAAAAGCAAGGCTGATGCAGAAAATGGCTGAGGCAAAGAACAAAGGCGAAGCAACACAAAAACCTTCTTTCAAAGCGATAGAATTGAAACATTGTAATGATCACGAACATTCAATGCCACATTGATCTTAAATCAGCAACAAATGAAAAAATACATATATATATTTCTGACAGCATTTTCAATTTCAGTTAATGCACAACGTCCTGATCCGGTTCCTGCTCAGACGCAGAGAATACTTATCATGAATGGTACTGCTCATCTTGGTAATGGAAATGTAATTGAGAATTCTGCTATCGGTTTTGAGAATGGAAAGCTGACATTAGTTGCAGATGCAACAGTCATTCGATTGGATAAATCGAAATTTGATAAAGTGATCGATGCTCAAGGAAAACATATTTATCCGGGATTGATACAATGCAATTCTACTTTAGGATTAACAGAGATTGACATGGTTCGGTCAACAGTCGATAATTTTGAAGTTGGCGAAATGAATCCGAATGTCAGAAGTTTGATCGCATACAATTCTGATTCTAGAATCATTCCAACAGTAAGATCGAATGGTGTTCTGATTGCTCAGATCGTTCCTTCCGGCGGGACTATCAGTGGACAATCGAGTGTAGTGCAACTGGAT
>JAYUWA010000370.1:0-4962 GCA_043753795.1 Bacteroidota bacterium
TATGATCTGGAAAAGCTGGCGGCGATTAATAGTGATCCGCAGGTAATGGAATTTTTTCCGGGGGTGTTGACTTTAAATGAAACATCAGATTTTATTTCAAGGATGCAGGACCAATTTTCGAAAAAAGGTTTTTGTTATTTTGCCGTAGACAAACTTGCAGACAATGAGTTTATCGGGTTCATCGGATTGTCGGAAAAAACGTTTGCTGCGGATTTTACACCTTGTATAGATATTGGCTGGCGATTAAAAAGTTCTGAATGGGGGAATGGTTATGCAACAGAAGGAGCAAAGCGGTGTCTTGATTATGCATTTAAGGATCTTGATCTGAAAAGCGTGGTAGCTATGGCTCCTGTTGTAAATATCAAATCAGAAAAGATCATGCAGAAGATCGGAATGCAGAAAGTGAAAACATTCTTGCATCCGTTGTTGGAGAATGATAAGAGGTTGGAGGAGTGTTTGCTTTATGAAAAAAAAATCAACACTAAGATCACAAGCTCACAATAAGAGCACGGAATGCATTGGGATTGGTACATAATATTTAATGTGTTTTGTTACACTTTAAATCACTTAAACCTTTTAAACTATTTTACCGGTCAATAATTTCCGAGCTCTTAAATTCCGTGCTCTTATTGTGAACTTGTGATCTCAGTGTTTTTTTATTCAGATTCATTAAACTTCACATAATGCCGCCACTTATCCAGCACCGATGAAAAATCTTCAGGCAGAATTGAGTCGAAGAACACATTTTCTTTTGTCTTCGGATGGATAAATCCTAAGGTCTTTGCATGCAGCGCATGTCTTGGAATAAGCTTGAAACAATTATCGATGAACTGACGGTATTTTGTAAATGTTGTTCCTTTCAGGATCTGATTGCCGCCATAAGTCTCATCATTGAAAAGCGGATGTCCGGCATATTTCAAGTGTACGCGGATCTGATGCGTTCGTCCTGTTTCCAGTTTGCATTCTATAAGCGTTACATATCCGAAGCGCTCTACGACTTTGTAATGCGTGACAGCATGTTTACCATGTTCACCACTTGGAAAAACATCCATGATCTTTCTGTCTTTCAGATTACGTCCGACATGTCCGATGATGGTTCCTTCTTCTTCTTTGAAATCACCCCAGACAAGCGCAAGATATTTTCTTTCAATCGTTCGCTCGAAAAATTCTTTTGCAAGAGTTGCCATTGCACGTTCTGTTTTGGCAATGACCATTAGGCCGGAGGTGTTTTTATCGATACGATGTACCAATCCCGGACGATCCATATTCCCGGCGCTTGCAGGAAGATTTTTAAAATGGAACATCAAAGCATTCATCAATGTGCCTGTATAATTTCCAAAAGCGGGATGCACGACCATTCCCGGATTTTTATTGATGATCACAAATTCATCGTCTTCGTATGTAATGTTGATCGGAAGGTCCTGAGGAATTAATTCATGGATGCGCACAGGCTCAGGCAAAACGATCTGGATCTGATCCAACGGTTTTACTTTGTAGCTTGACTTAACAACTTTGCCATTCACTAAAATATTTCCGGCTTCGCAGGCATGCTGAATTTTATTCCGGCTCACATTCGACATTCTGTTCATCAGAAACTTGTCGATGCGCAACATCATGTGTCCTTTCTCTACATCAAAACGATGATGCTCGAAAAGTTCGTCCTGTTCACTGGCATCGTTGTCGATATTGGAATCCATATTCTCTATTTCTGTTTCCGGTAGTTCGTTATTATCCGTCCCGCTGTTCTCCTTCTCTTGGTTGGTCATTTTTTTTATTTTATCGTAATTCGAAATTCAAGATTCGTAATTCGAAAGGTTTTGATTCAAGTAATTCCTTGGATCGAGCAAAATCCGCAATCCGCAATCCGAATTCCCTTTTTAGTTGATCACAAATTTGCGAACCGAACTAAAATTAGTGTCATTTATAATTCTTGCAAAATAAATTCCCGCAGCAATATTTTCTACCGAAATTGTTTTAGAAGATGTGATCTCTTCTTCCAGAATAACTTCACCGACTACATTGATGATCTGAACTTTTGAACTTGTTTCAAATGGTAATTCAATAGTAATTTTTTCTGTTGCAGGATTTGGATAAATTGTGAAATCAAAATTACTGCTGACTTCGTTCAAGCCAATTGTAAACGGAAATCTTGGTCCGAAGAGCGGACGGATCATCCATGAACCTTGTACACTAGATTGACGCCAGAAACCATCAAGATGATAGAACATTTTACTCCGTGAATCTGTATTTCTGTCCAAGCCGATTCCATATTGTGTTGCAGGTTCATTTTGTTCAATACCGATGTAGAAAGTTCCCGGATCTACAACGATTGCAGTATCGAATACAAATGTTTTAAATCCGTTGATATTTTCATTGACTCCCGGTTTAAGGTCGTACGTTGTTCTAATTCTAGTATCGGAATTTCCTGCTACATCAACAGAGCTCCATGCTACGAGTTGAAATAAGGTATTGGATACATCAATTCCAACCGGATTAAAATAGATCTGCGCACCAACAAGTGTATCGCGCATTTTTACATCGAACTTGTATGCGATCTGGACATCGGTATTTCCGGTTAAACCATATCCGACTTCTGCGGTTCCATCATCGTAAGAGTAATAGTTCTTTAAATGTTGGGTAAAATAGCTTGTATCGTTAAATCTGTTAGAGAAAGCTCCGGTAAATGGAAAATATGATTTTACTAGAAAGTCGACAGAATCAGTTGCTTGAACTGGAAATGAAAAAGAAGACATCGAAAAAGAATATGACTTATATGTTCTTGGACCATCCGTATTAATTGGGCCACCCAAGTTTGTATTGAATAAATCGGATCCAAATTGACTTATGGTTAGTTGAGGATCTATTGAAGTGGAATCATAGTCCAAAGTATAAATACTGTCCGGTAAAGTAGTTTTCATTGCAGAAGGAATCTGAGATCCAAGTGATTTATAATGTGGATAGGGCATCGAGGTAAATTCACTTAGCAAAGATTGTTGAGGATAAACTAATGCGTTATCGTTTATTAAAGAATTTGCAGTTGTACCGTTTCGAAGCATAACATAATCAATATGCCAATGGTCCCGATTCCCATTTATAGTTGCAATGTTGTAAAACCGGAATTGAAATCCCCGATAGAAATATTTTGCATCAAGTATGCGGAAGTTAGCTCTCTGAAAAGCTGTATCAGACCTGCCAGGCATTGCCCACACATTGTTCCAGACTCCGCCTGTATCTCGGAATTGCAGAACTATTGAATCAGCAGTTTCAGGAACATCTCCTAAACCAGCCGCCTGATAAAAGAAACTGATCCATACACTTGTGTCACCAATTAAAACCCCAAGATCGATTGGTTTTGAAGTAAGGTTATCACCAATGGAGTCCTGCGTTGCAGCAGGATTGTGTGGCACTCCGTTTTGATTCAATCCATCGAATGTGGCTACACCAATTGTATATGGATTGTCAGGATAATTTGTATTGACAAAAACACTGCTGTCCATCCAAAGACTCTCAATAGGATACATTCCCGGACGTGAAAAATCATCTTCGAAAGGGAGGATCAGGGTGTCGTCAATTGCAGAGCTGCGATTGATAGATGTATTGCTAAATGTTTTCGCTGCTTCGATAAGAATCGGATTATTCCCAAGAGGAACAATTGATTCCTGCGCAGATGTAATTAAGCTTACGAGTGTTAAGCCAATTCCAAATAGCCATTTTTGGAAAATACAGTTATTGCTGATAAATTTGTTCATACCGTGCGAAGATACGAATTTTTTTTAGCAGATAGCATTTGCAACTTGCTGAATTACAAATAAATGTGTTAATTTATTACAAACTTGATTGCAACACTTTCTTCAGCGCCAGATTTCAGTTTCAAAAAATATAATCCGGAAGTCAATTTCAAGTTGTCAATATTAATGGTGAATGAGTTCTTTCCTGCGATTGTGAATTTCTCTTCAGATAAATAAGTCATCTTTCCATCAACGGAAAAAATCTCAAATTGAATAGGTTCGGTTTTTTTCAAAATAAAATCAATTGAGATTTCTGATTGAACAGGATTAGGAAAGAGAGAAATAGAACATAAATTATTTTCCGGTTCTTCAATATTAACTGCTGTTAATCGAAGCGAATTTCCTGATGAGTCAGTTAGACTGATCCATAATTGACCTATCGAATCTCCTGTAAAAATAAAACCACCAGAAGGAGTGATTTCAAAATTATAAGCACCAGAAAAAATAGCAAATGAATTAAGAGTATCACCAACAGAATTGTACTTATATAATCTACCATTTCTCAAAGTGACAAAACCTCCATTATATCCAATTGTATTTGATAAAACTAAAGTAGAAGGTATAAATTGTTCCCAAAGCAGATTAAGATTAAAATCAAATTTAGCAGAGTAAAAAAGTTGAGTGCCATTGTTTCCTCTTCCACTTACAAAATATCCTGAATCCACATTACACAATGAAGTCAACCTTAAATTGTAAATATTATTAGTATCAATAGTTTCATAATTATTAATGTAGTTACAGTTACTGTCTGCAATAAACAGATCATAACCACTGCCACCTTGAAACCAGGTTGCACCAACTAAATTACCTTGATCATTTTTGATAGGCAAACTTGCGCAATCATACCAGCTAATACTATTATTGGAAACCAAACTCCCCGATAGATCTGTTTTAAATATTTCAACTGCATCTGCATGACCATCATTATCATTCCACACTGAAAAAAGATAGCCGTCAGCATACGCCTTAACGTCTCGCGCATAAGTATGTCTCTCTCCCGGAATATAAAATTCATCCCAAAGGAAATTCCCTGTTTTGTCTAATTTTATGGCAACAGAATGCATAAAATTTGATGGGCTTGTGAATATGGTATCACTGGTAGCAAAAATTATTATACTGCTATCAAGAGATTCTGCAATTCTAGCAAATCCGCTTAAATTTGCGCTTAAATTTG
>JAYUWA010000371.1:0-4958 GCA_043753795.1 Bacteroidota bacterium
CAGGTTCAAGATCTTCAACATTTAATGTAAATATAGTTAAATCTTTGCTAAGCTTCATTGATTTTACAAGAGTTCCGAAAGAATTGAACACATATAAAGTTTTATCGTTCTTTCCTGAGAGGAGTATACTAAATTCATTTGATGTAGGATTTGGGAAAATGATACTCTCTTTGACCTTATTTTTATTAATTTTCTTATTAGTATAAAATTCCGGTACACTTCTTCTTGCAAAGGTTAGGTCTTCGTCAACAAATATTTTTAACATAGCACGCGCCATATAAACTGCCTCACCCCCATAAACACCCAACTCATAAGCTATGGACTCTAAAGCACTTTTTTCAGTAGCTGTTAGTTCTCTTTGACCTAATTCTTTGTCAATATAAATTTGAGAGACAGTTTTTTTGTACTGCTCAACAATATTTTCGTCGATTAAGCTATTTATTAAAATATTAGCTGCTGAAAAATCTTTACTTCTCAGCAAGTCGGATACTTGCTCAAATTTACCAATGTTACCCTCGTTTAAATTATTATATAAAGTCTGATAAACTATGTCGTCCGGAGTTCCAAGAGTGAGAAGCTCAGGATTTTCCTTTAATCCTGTATAATATAGGATTTTTTCGTAATAGTCATTAAACTCCGCATCTAATGCGTATGTACTTAGATCATAAGCAGTCTTTTCATAATACTGCTCGCGCATTTCCATGGGACTACTTATTGTTGGAGTAGTACAGTCATCTGGATTACCTGCAAGCACAGGGAAAATCGCAAGTGAAACATTACTTGAATTTAGTAATTGTGGAGTAGTTCCGTTATGATGCCAATTTAAAAAACCTCCATTTCCAATTCCGCCTGCAATGCGTAACCCACCTGTTGAACCATTATACCACTCGTTATCATAACTAATTCCTGTGCTGCCTTGAGTCGGAAGTACTGCCCTAAAAAGTTGGACACCGTTATAATAATTTTCGAAATTATTACAGTGAAGAGTTGTAGAAAGACAAGAATAGAGACCGTAAATTCCTCTGCCAAGATTACCCAAATAATTTTCTTTAATTAAGCATTCAGTGCTTTTAGTAAATTCGATCCCAACCATCTTAGCAGCATAGTCAACCACTGGAACACCATTGAAGGATCTAATGTGGTTATTTGAAATTTTACATTTACTAGAGTTTTCCATCCAGATACCTTTATCTGATATGAAAATTACATTTGCAGGGATAGTAAAAAATATCTGGTTATGCCATACCAACACATCATCCATTACCGTTGCTGCAATGTTACGAAGGTGTATCCCATATTTTACATTTGATATCCAATTATTTTTCACTTCAAGCTGTAAAGCACTTCCTACTGCACTTTGAATGTCAATTGCAACTGTTCCGTAATAGGTAACATCCAAATAATCTTCAGGTTCGGATAATAATGGATCGAAATCCGTCGTTATCATGTTAAACTTATTTTCTAGTATGCTTATATTTGATTGTGAAACATCAAATAAAGCTATTCCTGCATAGAAATTTTTAAATTCATTACTATGAACATTAATTGATCGTCCATTATCTTTAATTATTTGAATGGAAACATAAACTGATGAAAACAAATTTCCATAAATCTCTAAGTCACGGTTTTCATAAATATCCACACCCACACCAGTGATGTCATGAAAGTAATTCATGTCTTGGACAGTACTTGTTCCTCTGATTTCAATATCAGAAAGTCCTCCAAATGCATGAATTGCTCCTCCATTTGTTACCCAGTTATAACTATCATTGAACACTTTTTTGCCTAATTCAAAAAATTCATTGTTTTGAATCACAGCACTACTACTTTCGGATCTTATTGCATACAAGCTATGTGAGAACATATTTTTAGTTGACGAAATGCCAATATCACCAATGGTTACTGAGGTTACATTTTTCAGATCAATGTGACATATCACCTCTTCTAATGTGATATCAGTATTACCTGAGAAGAATTCATTTCCTCGAAACAATGAAGTAGAAAAATTACCGTCTCGCAAAGAAAAGCTAATAAGATTATTGATAAAGAAACTATTTTCAATTGTTAATAGTACGCCACTATTTGCGTCAACTGCAACTTCTGCATCTCTAATTATGGAACTGCCATTGACATTTAATTTAGAAGTGCCGTCAGTAAGTACAATTCCTTCCCAACGAATAAATTGAGGACAAACTCTCAATGTACATGAATTGGTAATGGTCAGCTCTACACCAGGTTCTACTGTAATTTTTGAGTTTTCATCGAATGTAATATCAGAGGCGTCAAAAGTGAAATTTTGATCAAGAATTAATTCTCCATGGACAGCGACCGACATTCCCGGAGTGTATGATGAAAGAATTGTTGAAATATTTGTTCCATCACAAATTTGTAGTGATTGGGTCTGACAAGGATTATCACTTGTTATCGAGACTGAAGCTGATGAAGAACAATTATTGATATCCGTTACAGTACATGTATAAGTTCCTACTGCTAAACCTGTCACCGTTTCTGTTGTACAAGTTGAACAATGACTCCACATATAAGTGTAAGGTGAAGAAGTTCCTTCGACCCCTATCGTTATCGCTCCAATATTTCCTGTTGCACAACTTGCATTCGTTTGGTCTACAGATGTAATTGCTCCACCCACTGTAAATGTTGAAAACATACATCTTGTTGGTAAAGTTAGAGCAATTTTACAACCATATTTCCCAGGGGGAAGATTGGCAATACTAGTTCCAGAAGTACCATATGCTGCCCAGGAATTTGTAACAGGATTGTATTTAAACCATGAATAAATACCACTTGTATTGACTGGATCAACCGTAGCAGTAAAGCTACATGTCCCTGTTACAACAATTTTAGGTTTTGAAGGCAGACTTGATTTAATAATTCTTGAACATCCGCCTTGATTTGTAACTTGTACACTAATATATTCAGATTGCGGAATTGGTCTGCTAGCGGTTGTAAATCCATCCGACCAAAGGTAAATAGCATTTGAATAAGATGAAGAGGTATATATTTGCCCAGGAAATCCTGAACAATTAAATGATATAGGTGCAATTTTTGGATTACTATTAACAATCACAATAAAGTTTTGACTTTGGATTCCACATGATGGAGCTGGAGATGAAGTCACTTTATAATAATAAGTGTGAGAGCCAGCAGATAATGTTATTGGTATTTTGATAAAAGAACCAAATGTACCTGTAGCTATTCCGTCAAGATACCACTCTATTTCATTTGGATTACTGCTTGAATAATTTGCAAATAATGTGGCACTACTTCCTTCGCACATTTTATGAGTTGTTGGATTGATATCTCCTGTCGAACTGATCATGAGGGTATTTGACACATAAATTTTTTGAGTATAAATATATGATCCACAAGCTGCTCCTTGATTATTAACATATACTAATTCGAGTTTTGCTGTGTAAGCAACTGTGCTTGAGGGAACATTGGTAAAACTAATTGGTGAGATAGCATCAGGATGATTAATAATATTATATGGATTTAACGCTAAATCATCAATTGTTAGTATGCCTGTATTTTGAGAATAACCATTAGTCCCATCGTGAGTTAGTGTGAAAATATAATTAGTTCCTGGATCAATTGGACCACAATAATTGAAATTCACAGTGGTGCTTGAACCAATTGGTAAACAACCGTATACTCCAGCTCTATAGAATATAGTCTGATTGTCAAAGTATTTCATCATCAAACTTGAATTTAACCAAACTGATGATCCGGGTTTTATTACATTTTCTAATGGTGAAAGTAGATTAGTAGAAACATCTGGATGGGAATTATATCTCCAATCATCATAATAATATTTTTCTACAGAAAAGATGTTTCTCGAAATAACTGGATCAATTCCACCGCTTGTATTTGTAGTATATGGGTCTATTATCCATTCCCCAACATAATTAGCTCCGCCTACGATAGGACTGAGGTCAGAAGATTCAGCTGAAAATATAGGTAGAATTATAGAATGTCCTGGGGTTGAAGCATCTTTTAACATGTGGTTAATCGTTCGGGTACGACCTAGATTAAACGCGTCTTGAATTTCTTCCGTATCATTTGTATAATGTGTTGCCAAAGTTCTTGCAATATTTCTATTGGTAGAGGATGTTCCATCATAGACATCCCGAATATCCTCGCTAGTTGGGTCTGATGGTCCCGCTAATTGAATTTCAAATTCAAACGTATAACCTTCAATTGGGATTGTAGAAATGGAGGTTATGTGGGTTACCATTGCACGCCATTGATTGTATTCACCAATGCCATTATTCCAAAATTCATTTTCCGCAGCAAAGAAATCAAAATCTGGACAGCCTACTGGACCATTAAATCTGTCCATCGTAACTGTAAATCTTAGCAAATCGATATCCTTTTTGATAATTGTATCTGTAATCAATGAATCGATAGATTGAATAGCATTAATCAATGTAGAATTTCCTATTCGAGAAATTTCTCCAGGTGTTAAAACAATTGGAGAAAATTGAATGTTTTGTGTTATTACTTGATCGGCTTGTAAATCTTGGGACACAGCTGCACTAAAGGTTTCAATGCAGTAATCATTTTTTGCTGCTATCATAAAACGACACAAACTTACATCTCCTTGTTCGTTTTGCGAATTCAACACATAATCTGCTGTTGCAAATAAATTAGGCAAGTCATATAATATTAAATGAGTAATGTGGTTACGGGAACAATATTCTAATAGAGCTCTTTCATGACTATAAAGTCCAGAAGAAAAAGTGCCACCACCAAGTATTGAATAAATTGGATCTACTATATCAGACCCGTTTTGATCAGTTAGAAATAGATAAAAGTTGTCAACATACATCCCTCTTTGACTATAGGGCACCTCTAATAACCCATTTTTTATTCCCCCTTTATCTCGTTTTCAATTTTAATAAATGGAACTGTATTTATTTGTGCCGATTTATTCGACAGCC
>JAYUWA010000372.1:0-1535 GCA_043753795.1 Bacteroidota bacterium
TCATAGGGGATTGGTTTGGATACCATAAAGAACCAAGAAATTGGTTCTTTATCCCTATGATATCTAGAAAGTTATCCCTCAACTTAATGACATTGCCCTTAAGGGCCGTGCAAAAGGAAAATATTATTATTATGTTTTTTGTTTTTTCTTCTTGGCAGCAGGAAACAAAATATTATTTAAAATAAGTCGGTACCCCGGAGAATTCGGATGCAAAGCAAGATCAGTTTGCGGATCATTTACTTGGTGCTGATAATCTTCAGGATCATGTCCGGCATAAAATGTCCAGGTACCTTTGCCAAATTCGCCATGGATGTAACGGGCTTCGTTTACTACTTTAGTTTCACCTAAAATAAGAACTTCAGATTTTATATGCTTCTTTTTGAAAGCAGTTGTTTGACCCATAAAACCTTTTATGACTTGTTCATGGTTCTGACAAAGCATTGTTGGAATTGGATCCCATTTAGCGGAGAATTCAAATAGCGTAAAGAAATCTTCTGTTCGTGGAAGATGTCTGTCCTGAGTATTGTCAATGTCACTGAATTCATATTCTCTCCAGTCGGCTTTCAATTTAAAATCATGGAATGCAAAACATTTATTGAAATCCAGCTTTGAATTCATATTGCGGTCGTAGTCATCACCGTCAAATTCTTTATCGCATATATCCACACCTTCAGCCGCCAAGGCAATATCGTAGCTATCCGTTGCAGAACACATGGCAAAAAGAAAACCGCCACCGGAAGTGAAATCACGGATCTTTGAAGCTACAGCAAGTTTTAATTGCGACACTTTTGTAAATCCAAGTTTGGCTGCCATAGCTTCCTGCAAACGAACATCATCCTGATACCAGCTGACATTTCTAAAGGCACTGGCAAACCGGCCGTACTGCCCTGTAAAATCTTCGTGATGCAAATGGAGCCAGTCGTAAAGCGGAAGTTTCCCCTGTATCACCTCTTCGTCGTAAACAACTTCATAAGGAATTTCAGCATACTTCAATGCCATTGTTACGGCGTCATCCCAAGGTAATTTATTTTTTGGAGAATAGACGGCGATCTTTGGAGCAACTTCCAGTTTTATCACATCCATATTTACTTCAGGATTGCTGATCTCAGTGATTATAGCCGCAGCCTGAACATCAGCAATTATCTGACTTGTTACACCTCTGATAGCACATTCCTTTTCAAGAGTTGTTGTATTTCCAAACAAGAAACTTCCGCCCTTGTAGTTAAGAAGCCATTTAACATCCAGATTATTTTCAAGAGCATAATATGCGATGCCATATGCTTTCAGATGATTCTTCTGTGTTTCATCCATAGGTATCAAAAGAAAAGATGCCTTAGCATTAAAGAAAGCTACAATGAAGAATACGGAGATGAGGATTCGTTTCATAATTGTAAAGATAACGAAAATGAAATGAATTAATTTTAACGAATAACTAATACCCGTTGTTCGAAATTATTGCCCCTCGACTTCGCTCGGGGACCGTCTTATAAGTGGTAATGTGTGAATTTTTTGCGAAGAAAATTTAACTTCAATTT
>JAYUWA010000373.1:0-4945 GCA_043753795.1 Bacteroidota bacterium
TTGGCATGGCATAGTGCCGGAACTTACCGGATCTCTGATGGTCGCGGTGGAGCAGGTTTCGGAATGCAGCGATTTTCTCCACTCAATAGCTGGCCTGATAATGTCAACTTAGATAAAGCTCGCTTGTTACTCTGGCCGATCAAACAAAAATACGGACAGAAAATTTCTTGGGCTGATCTCATGATCTTAGCCGGAAATTGCGCATTGGAATCAATGGGCTTCAAAACTTTTGGTTTCGGTGGCGGACGTGAGGATGTCTGGGAGTCTGCAGAAGATGTTTATTGGGGATCTGAAAGTGAATGGCTGGCCGACAAACGTCATACCGGTAGTCGTGAACTTGAAAATCCGTTAGCCGCTGTGCAAATGGGATTGATCTATGTAAATCCGGAAGGACCATTAGGAAATCCGGATCCACTTGCAGCAGCACACGATATTCGCGAAACATTCGGAAGAATGGCAATGAATGATGAAGAAACTGTTGCACTTATTGCCGGAGGACATTCATTCGGTAAAACACACGGTGCAGCTGATCCTTCGAAATATATAAGCAAAGAACCTGCAGGTGCAGGAATTGAAGAACAAGGTATGGGCTGGAAGAATTCGTTTGGAAGTGGACATGGTGTTCATACCATTTCAAGCGGGCTTGAAGGTGCATGGACAACTACACCGACGAAATGGAGCAATAACTTTTTTGATAATCTGTTTAACTTCGAGTGGGAATTGACAAAGAGTCCGGCAGGAGCTCAGCAATGGAAACCAAAAGCTGGTGCTGGTGCTGGAACAGTTCCTGATGCACATGATACTGCTTTGCGTCATGCACCTACTATGCTCACTACAGATCTTTCTTTGAGAATGGATCCTATCTATGGTCCTATCTCCAAACGCTTCCATGAAAATCCTGATCAGTTTGCTGATGCTTTTGCACGTGCATGGTACAAGCTTACACATCGCGACATGGGTCCGATCGCTCGATATCTTGGTCCGGAAGTTCCGAAAGAAGAATTGATCTGGCAGGATCCAATTCCTGCTGTTACGCATAAGCTGATTGACGATAAAGATATTGCTGCACTTAAAGCCAAGATTCTTGAATCAGGACTTAGTGTATCAGAACTTGTTTCTACAGCTTGGGCATCAGCGTCAACCTTCCGTAGTTCCGACAAACGCGGCGGCGCTAATGGTGCTCGTATTCGATTGGCTCCGCAAAATAAATGGGAGGTAAACAATCCGGCGCAACTTGCAAAAGTACTTAAGACATTGGAAAGCATTCAAACTTCTTTCAATAGTGGTGGAAAAGTAGTTTCTCTTGCCGATCTTATCGTCCTTGCCGGTTGTGCAGGAATTGAAAAAGCAGCGAAGAATGCCGGTCATACTATAAGTGTTCCATTCACACCTGGAAGAGCCGATGCATCACAAGCGCAAACTGATGTAGAATCTTTTGCAGTTCTGGAACCTGGTGCAGATGGATTCAGAAATTATTTTGAACCAAAGCATACTGCTTCTGCTGAAGAGATGCTAGTTGACAAAGCGCAATTACTCACTCTTACAGCTCCTGAATTGACAGTGTTGATCGGTGGTATGCGTGTATTGAATACTAACTATGATCGATCGAATCATGGTGTATTCACAAATCAACCTGAATCTTTGACAAACGATTTCTTCATCAACTTGCTTGATTTAAGTACTACCTGGAATGCAACATCTGACTCTCAAAATGTTTTCGAAGGCCGTGACCGTAAATCCGGAAAAGTAAAATGGACAGGTACACGTGTCGATCTTATCTTCGGGTCGAATTCAGAGTTAAGAGCACTTGCTGAATTATATGCTTGTTCGGATGCTAAGGAAAAATTTGTGAAAGACTTCGTTTCTGTTTGGGTAAAAGTGATGAACTTGGATCGATTTGATGTTTCTCGCAATTAATAGTTCGAAATTGAAAAGCTGAGTAAAAATTGAAAGGGGGTTAAGTGCATACACTTAACCCCCTTTTTCTAATTCCAATTCTGATCGTATTGATTTGAAATAATTAAAAGTCAAACAAATCGCCAAGAAATGAATCTCGTTTCTTTTTCTTGTAGTCATATTTTTTATCGCCAATATAGCTTTGACCTTCTCGAGGATCTACATGGAGTGGTTTACCGGTAGCGGGCTGAGCAGCTCGATCAATGATCTTATCCAATTCTCCTTTATCGAGCCATACACCACGACACTCGGGGCAATAGTCAATTTCAACTCCGCTGCGATCGGTCATCACAAGGTTTACATTACAGTTTGGACATTTCATATTTTGAAATTTTAAGTTAGAAATTATGTGCAAAGATAAAGCAAAAAACTGATCAGATACCGGGCTTTCGTTCTTGTATAAATTACTTTAACTTTTCTTCATCATTGGTTGGAGATAATGTTTCCTGATGATTTTTCTGCGATAAATCTACGAGATCTGCGAGATCTGCGGGAAAATATTAAGCGTTATTGTTTCTCTCGCAGATATAACGTTAAATTCTTATCTGCGTAAAATCTGTGAGATTTGCGAGATCTGCGGGAAAATATTAAGCGTGTTTTTTTTCTCCCGCAGATCTCGCAGAACTCGCAGATTAAGCGCAGATTTTTTAACACTAAAATTTGTCACAAGAACACTTAACTGAAAGTTCACACTTGTGCTCTTGTGCTGAATTTTAGTGGACTTTAACGTACTCATAATATTCAAGGAGATTCTTATTAAGTTTTATAATGTTCTTATTCACTTTTTTTGTATTTGGAAACTCACGATATGACCTTACATAATAAGGAAAAGGTTTTTTCAATTGAACCAATTGATCGCTCAATACCCTCAAACCTTTTAATCCTGTATCCGGACTTCCATAATATTCGCTCCTTTGTTCCAGCCCATTTGATCCACGATATAAGTATTCTTCAGAAAAATATTTTGCTGTATCCTGTACAACATCTCCAAACTCAGCAACTAAATAACTCGATGAATTTATTTTAATCGATGGATCCGGTTGAAGATCTGAATTTAGAAATACAATTTTGTCTGCGAGTCCCATCAATAAACTATCAGAGGCTGAACTATAAAAGAAAAGTGTTGGACAAAAAGTAAAATATGTTTTGAAAGCAGCAATTGTTTTCTTGTTGAATGCCGTTTGTTTGTCAAGCAATTCATCAGATTCCCGGTTTCTGCCAATTTCTTTTAATGCATTGATTGCTTTTGAACGCGAATGTAACCGGACTAATAAAACTCCATTTTTCAACTGCTTGATTTGATCACGCATTAAACGCGAAGGCTTTGGTTTTACTTTATCGGTACTCAAAGTGTTTTGAGCATTAATTTCTCCATACAATGAAACTATAAAAAAGAGTACGGCTAACAAGCGAATCATAATAAGAAAGATTTTAGCGGAAACAAAGAAAGACAAATTTCTGACAAGTGGTTATTTTTTCAAAACAATCTTTCCGGATAAATTACTAATTATTCTGATTTAGCTTGTACAACTTTCTTTACTGCAAACTTCCGGCTCCATTTAATGAGGACGGGAACTAAAATCAATGAAGGCAATAGCCAGAGAAATACTGCCGGTAATTCTATAGGCGAATATTTGGCATTGACAACCAGGAAAGCAGTCAGAGAAGCAATATAACCACCTGTCATTCTGGAAATGTGCGCAAGTAACCAGTAATTTTTGAAACGTGATTGTCCTTTGAAATTCTTCAGATCGTCTTTTACAAAACGTAGTCCCAATGAACCAAAAACAATCAGTACGATTCCAAAATAATTTGATTTTGAAATCAACCATGCTCCAATTCCAAAAAGTAAAAGTCCACTCAGTAACATAGCAAGTGTCAAAGTCCAATCGATAAATTTTGGTTTCTGATCTCTGCCGAGAAGTTTTAAGTATATATACCGGCTTCCGGTGCCAACCATATAAATTGTAAAAATCCCTACCATGAACAGAAAGAGATTGGGATGAATCGCTGAAAGGCCAAGTGCTGAAATTCCTGCCGTCATCATGCCGCCCACAAAGATCTTTCCGACTAACCTATGGCGCTTACCTCCTTTTTTCATAATCAGGTTTATACTACCCGAAAGTAGTCCGACAAAGCCGCCTGCAATGTGAAGAATCAGCAGAATTGTAAATAGTTTTTCCATAGATGTAGCAATTGACCGAACGAAGGTGATTTGTTTGTGCAACAAAGAAATTACTATAATTTACTGAAATCAAATTACTGTGACGAGCATCAAGACTTTGTGACCGGTAACAAGTTCAAGTGTCGAATGACAACCAGAAAAGACGAATAACAACGAAATTCAAATCAAAGTGCAGCTTTTATTTCAGCAACATAGGACCGAGAAACAGGGATTTCTTCGACATTTGCTCCTTCAAACTTCAAACTTAATCCCTGAGCATCGAATGGCTGAAAAATTGCCAGAAAAATAAAAACAAAAAGTCCGAAAAGAAATGCCTGTATTACTTTCTTCTTTTCCGAAGTAGTAAAAGGATATGGCTGATTGAGGAGCTTGAACGACATTGGATTTAACGTATGATAATCCACATCGCAATATACGAGTTGTATTTGAAGTGTTTAATAACAGCAGCTTAAATAATAGTTTGATTGATCACTTAATAATCAATTTAAAAGTCTAAAAATATATTCTTCAATTTCCGCCTGTCGCGCATTGGCAAATCCCCTATCTGCTCCGATTCTCACAAACCCACATTTCTCTAATACTTTCTGTGAGCCGAAATTGTCAAATGCAACTCGTGCATAAATGGGACGGGTTTGTTCAATTTTTAAAAAATTTTTCAATGCACTTGTGGCAATACCTTTTCCCCAAAATTGTTTGTCGATCCAATAAGTAATTTCTGCTTCGTTTTCTATTTCGTATTTTGAAACACTTCCAACAATTACATCTCCTACTTTTATCGTTCGCATATTAATAGTCGGATCAGAT
>JAYUWA010000374.1:0-4937 GCA_043753795.1 Bacteroidota bacterium
GCAAGAAATCAATTTCTCGTAGAATTCAATGGTTTAGAGAACAACTCTTTTTTTCACCTATCAATTGATTCATTTTACCAATTAAGATAATGCGTTTTATTTTATATTGATATTTTTGAAGAAATCTACTTATCATAAAATTTATGAAATCTCCCTTCATTTGTTTTTGCATTTTATTCTTCTTTCAACAGTATAATTCAGCACAACCTATAGCCACTTTCGAAAGGGCATTCGGAACCGCTTACGACGATTATGGTTATTCACTTCACAGGGATATTAACTTCAACTATTTTGTAGCTGGAGAAACTTGGGGCTATTCTGCAGGTGACAACTCGGATATTTACCTTGTTAAATTTGATTCAACAGGCAGATTTCTCTGGGCGGAAAATTATGGTGATAGTTCAAATGAAAAAGGAATGTGTTTGCTTCAACATTCTTCAGGCGATTATTTTATTCTGGGAAATTACTCTGATTCAGGAAATGCGGATGTTCATTTAATGCTTTGTAGAATAGACCAAAACGGTAATTTATTGTGGTCAATAAAGTACAATAGTGGAATTAATAAAACCAGAAAAGCTGATAAAATGGTTTTTCTTCCCAATGGCAATATAGCAATTGCAGGAACTACAATAGAAAGATTTTCTGCTTCATTAGATTATAAAGGCTTCATAGAAATTCTCGATATTTCAGGAAATATTCTTCAAACAAAAGAATATTTTCTCGGACAGGAGACAAATTTTTCTGACCTGATAGTTTCAAGTGATGGAAGAATCAATGTTTGTGGAGATGCCTTTTATAACACTGAAAAAAACCTATTCCTATTGAAAGCTGATCTCAATGGGGATACAATCTGGTGCCGAAAATACTCTTTCAATGAAGCAATTCATTCTGAATGTCTGATTCAACTTCCCGATAATAAGATCGTAATAAGTGGTCAGCAGGATGTATACCATCCTAAAAGTTTTTATCGCTGTACAGATTCAACAGGATCTATTGTATATTATCATAGGTTGAGTGGTGGATACTATGACATTACATATAATTTAGCTGTATCTCCATCCAATTTCAATTTATATTCAGCACAAACTTATTCGAATTTCATTACAAACATGTCTTGCCAGATTATAGATACGACAGGAACAGTATCACCACATAATTTTTTCTTTTACACCAACACCTCTCAATATTTATTTACAAGCACTTCAAGAGATATAGATTATTTTGAAGTTCAGGGAAACTTACCTTGTGTTACTCTTGCCGGATCAACAAATATTGGTGGATATGGTGGTTCAGATATAGCAATCGTTCATACTTACGCATCTATGCAAACACCATCAGAGTTTAACAAGCCCATAATTTCTAGAGATTCTTTTAATCTACTTTGTCCGGGTGATTCAGTGCTGGTTCGCCTAGATTCAAATTACTTTCCGATTCGTCATTGGTTGGATCTTTATAATCTCAACAACTATCTTCCTAATACAAGTGATAGTATCTGGCTAAATGAGCAATTAAGATTTATATGTATGGTAGGAATGGATGCCGATAGTAATTTGTGGATTTCTAATGTTGTAGGAGCCAATTATCTTGACACTGTTCATCCGGAGATTACCTTAATCGGGAACAGCATTTTTTGCAGCCCAGACAATACACCTCCAAAACTGAAAATAACGAATTTCAATAATCAAAACAGATATCAATGGTTTAAAGACGGCTTGCCAATGACAGGAGATACCTCTATACAAATCTTCGCAGATTCTAGTGGTGAGTATTTTTGCAGACGGATTACACCCTGCGGATATTTTGATTCAAACCATTATAGTATAAATTCTAATTCCCCTCCTTATTCTATTCCTGTAAGTGGAGGTATTTATGCTCCATGGTGCAGTGCAATGGGAGAAGGAAATGAAATAAGAGAAGTATTAGGAAATAGCTATCAATGGTATTTTCAAAATACTATTTTAGCAAATGACACTTTTGCAGCAAGTCATACCTATCCATATCCCGGATCATATATGTGTATAGAAAGTAATTCGTGTGGTTCAGATACTATATTGACTAATTCATTTCAAATCTACCCCGAATCAATTAATGCAATTGGATATTGGTGTATGAGTGGTGATTCTATCTTGTTAAGATCTCAGTATTATTCAGTATATCCAACGCAATGGTATTTAAATGGAATATTAATTCCCGGAGCTACGAGTACTACTCTTTACACATCTCAACCCGGAAATTACAGTTTTGATTATTCATTGGGCTCATGTTTTAATATCAGATCACAATCTTTAACTGTACAATTTACATCAGTTCCGCTTCCTATAACAATAACTCTGAATACACAGTCAACTTCTTTTTGTCCGGGAACCACAAAAAATATTTCCATAACCGGGGCTGTAGGTATTAGAAGTTATTGGTTCAAAGATGGTGTGGCTTTTACTAATACAACTTCAAGTTATGTTAATGTCACAGAAGGGGGCGATTATAATTGTTACATTCTGAATAGTTGTGATACTACATACTCAGACACCATTCACTTAACTGTGTTACCACAACAGGATGTTCACTTAGGAAGTGATACTATTCTATGTAATAATATGAGCTTCCCTATATGTGCCGAAGCTGGATTTGATTCATATCAATGGACACCTGCAATTCCATTTTTTCAAAGTAGTTGTATACTGGTAATTCCGCCACAACAAGGAGGAGTATTAACCTATAGAATCACAGTTGTTGACAGTAATAACTGTGTATCGAGAGATACAATTGTTGTTAATTTTGATAATTGTCTGGCAGTGAATGAACCATATTTATTTGATTTGGATATAGTCCCCTTTCCAAACCCGTTTAATTCTGTTTTAAATTTTACTGGTGATTTAACCAAAGTTGAATTAATAAAAGTTTATTCAGGAGTGGGTAAAGTAGTATGGACGGGGCCGGTCAATAATTATGCAAACGCCGATCTTAGTTTATTATCTTCAGGAATATATATTATAGAGTTTTCAGGAAAGAATTTTATTCAGAGACTGCGGGTGATAAAAGTTGAGTAATTCTAATTATAGAAAGCAGCTAATTTATTTTTATTTGAGAACTATTGTGGAAGATTCTTGCCCCACTCTCAACTCTCAACTTCCCCCGCCCAAATAATCTCCTTTCAACATTTATCTCCCCATTGTTTTTGAATTTGATCACAGCACTCGAAAGTAAGATCAATTTACCGCCACGTTTCACTTCTATCGTTCCACCCCATCCATCTTCGCAATCATTTGTAACTGTTCCGCTGACGATAAGCGTTGAACCTTTTTCAACTACGATCTTTGAACCTCGCGGCATCGATAAATTGCATTCAATTTTTACTGTGGCTTTATTTCGAATGAAAATATCTTTATCCCACTTGATCCTGAAATCCCATTCTTCATCGGAGGTGATGATCCACGCATTGCTTGAATCATATGTACATGATGTTACATAACGCGATGCATTTTTCACCGACAATGCACGATGACATTTTGCGATCTGCAGCGGCGACAAATATGATTCTTCACGGAACCCGCCGTGTAAATTGTTGGTGACTTTGTCAGCAGTATCTTTGTAAACATCATACTCCCACGGAAATACTTTTGTTGGTGCTGTGTGCGGCGCATTACCTGGATACGGTGTTCCGAATACATCAGGAAACCAATCGCCGGTATCAGGATCTGTTCCCATTGCTTTGAGTGTTCCGGCACATCCGCCACCGAGGTAAGTATGACACAGATCAAAGATGTGTCCGATCTCATGCGCCATTTCCGTTGCCGATGCATAATTACTTCCCGGACTCCACGACCAGATACCTGGCATTACAACTCCTAAATTTCCTTTTGTATCGTATGAAACTCCTCTCGTTGCATAAGCTAATCCATGTCCGCCTTCTGTGATGAATACATTCAGATATTGTAAACGGTCGGGATCATTCTTTGTAAGATATGAAAGTAAGCCTTGAACATTTGCAGATTTATTCAGTGTAGAATTTCTGTAAAAATATATTCCTTTTAATTCAAGATCGATGAATTTACTTTTCAATTCTTTTACTCCTGCAATCGGATCCGATGGTTTTGTATTTTTTGCATACAAATTTTTCACATAACCAAAAAGCGTTCTTAGTTCTTTCAAGTGTTCTTCTGAATCTGTGTATCCGTTTCCGCCGGTATCGTTCTGCATGATGATCAGATTTATTCCGACAGTTTTGAGTGGACTGTTTTCATTTGGAAGATAGGTGGCAACTTTGCTGTATTTATTTTTCCAGGCTGATGAAGAGCGGTTGCAGGAAGTATCTGAACTGCTTTTTGATGCAACGGTTTGTTGAGCGGACGATTGGTTGAATGTCAGGATTAAGAAAAAAAGTATGAGGGGTTTGAGCACAGGGGTGGAATTGAGTTATCAAATTTAATAAAACTATTACTCTGCGCTAAATCTGCGGGATTTGCGAGATCTGCGGGAAAGAATTCTGTGTGTTTTTTCTCCCGCAGATCGCGCAGATAAGGTCGCAGATAAGGACGCAGATTTGTTACTCATTATATCAACTACCAATTCCATTAAACTTGATCATCGCTTTATAAATTAAGACGAGAAAGATCTGCGCCTTATCTGCGGATTTATCTGCGTAAATCTGCGGGAAATAATTTCTGTGTTTTTTTCTGCCTCTGTTCACATAGTCACGACTCCTATCATGACTGACTCTAATCTCCCAGACTCCACCTAACCCTTGACCTTTGACCCTGAACCTTTGAACTTCTAACCCAATTCAACCCCACTTCCACCGCTTTCAACCCGCCATTCACTCCCCCAAACCCTCGATTGACTGCCACTACATGCCGATTGACTTAAAATAATGGACAAAGGCCCGTCAATAGGGTATTTTCGAATTGTCTTTCTACTACATGTGTTGCGTCTGCTGTAGC
>JAYUWA010000375.1:0-14883 GCA_043753795.1 Bacteroidota bacterium
TCTCATCGTCAATACTGCATCTGAATGTGGATATACCTCACAGTATGCAGGTCTGCAAGAACTTTCAGACAAATACAAAGACAAATTAGTAGTTATTGGTTTTCCGGCAAATAATTTCGGCGAACAAGAGCCCGGAGATAATTCAGAGATCAAAGGTTTTTGCACAAAGAACTATGGAGTAACATTCCCATTATCGTCTAAGATTTCCGTTTCCGGAGAAGATATCGATCCACTTTTCAAATGGCTAACCGAACAACCAAATCCTGATTTTACTGGACCGATCAAATGGAATTTCGAGAAAATATTAGTTGATGAAAATGGAAAAGTGATTCGGAGATGGAAAAGTAAGACTACTCCGATGAGTAGTGAAATAATTACTTCAATCGAAAAATAGATTTGATTCAATTTGCCTTTGCTTTTTCAGATCATTGTTCGTTAGTTTGTTCCGGTTGAAATTTATCTGAACGCAGAAAAATCAAACCCACTTAAAACGTTTGATATGATAAATTCCGGAACACGAAAAACTGAAAACTTTCACATCCTCCTTTGGCTCATTAAAGACCTTTGCTGGGTTTCTGTATCAAAGACGATGGCAATGATCATGATCGTTCCTACAATCGGATTAGCCTTTTATATTGCTTATATAAATAGAACAGAAAGATCAGAGCTTGTGCACAATCTTGCTGTTTGCTGCTGGATACTCGCAAATTCCGTTTGGATGATAGGGGAATTTTATCTGGAAGATAGTACAAGGAAATATGCAATTGCGCTTTTTCTAATAGGTTTAGCTATGATGTTTAGGTATTATGGGCGGGAAATACTGAAGTTGTTTTGTAAGTCTAACCCATAAAATTCGTTTAATGATTTTCAAATTTTCTTAGACGAAATAATTGCAATTAACCTAAAATAATGATAGGTGGCTAAATTATTAGGTCATTAATGAAATTACTTGATTAAAAAAAGATAAAATAAAAAAAAATGGTAGTAAAATTCAATTTTTCAACTTAATATTGTAATTGATCAGATCTTTTGTTATTACGCTGATCAACTGCGAAACATTATGGAGCAAACTTATCTTTACTATCCGGCAAGGAAAGTGCACCGTATTTTATCTACTCTTGAAGTAGGTAAGAAGGGATTCCGTGTTGTTTTTTCTGACCCCGAAGAAATGAGTCTGATCTTCCGCAAAGAAAATCTTTTCAAGCGTAAAAAGTTTTTTGAAGTCAAAGTAACCAACACCGACCAAGACAACATTGCCTGCGTCCGCGTTTCACAAATCTATACCGACAAACCAAGTACAGAGGTGGAAGCTGATCTGATACAGGTTATTTTAAAAGTCTTTTAATAACGAATTGTGAATAACGAATAATAGGCTTCGCAGGTGTGCATTTACAAATTTGTAAATTGGTTCCTACAAAGCCCATTATTCACTATTCGTTATTCGTTAGAAATTAGGCTTGTGCCGTCGGCCCACCAAAATTCATAGGCAATCCCATCGATTCAGTTTGCTTAATTGCACCATGAACCGCTTCATACTTTTGAATATTCTCAGCTAAAGCAGCCATCAAACGTTTTGCGTGTTGTGGTGTAAGCAATATTCTTGATTTGACTTTTGCTTTAGGAACACCAGGCATTACTTTTACAAAGTCAATTACAAATTCACTTGTGCTGTGCGTTATAATAGCGAGGTTGGAATAGATACCGTCTGCTATTTCTTCTGTCAGCTCAATATTAAGCTGGTTCTGATTTTGATTTTCGTCCATTGGAAGTTCTTCTTTTATACTACTAAATTACATAAAATATAATCGCGGGCAGATTGACTTGAAAAATAAAAAATCCGCCCCAATGGAGCGGATCTTTATTATTTCGATGAATGAACGATTAATGTTCACTCACTGCTTCTTGTTTTGATGCCATCAATAGATCATATTCTTCCTGTGATCCAACGATCAAACGATCGTATTCACGCAAGCCTGTACCGGCAGGAATCAAGTGACCAACGATTACGTTCTCTTTCAATCCGAGAAGATCATCGATCTTACCATTCACTGCTGCCTCATTCAATACTTTAGTTGTCTCCTGGAACGATGCCGCAGAAATCCAGCTCTTTGTATGTAATGATGCTTGTGTGATTCCCTGTAGCACCGGTGACGATGTAGAAGGGATTGCATCACGAGCTTCGATAGGCTTAAGATCCTTACGTTTCAACACAGAATTTTCTTCACGCAACTTACGAAGCGTAATGATCTGTCCTGTTTTCATTTCCGCAGAATCACCCGGATCAAGTACTACTACTTTATCCATGATCATATCATTCTCTTTAATGAAATCTACACGGTCGACAAATTCTCTCTCAAGGAACATTGTATCACCCGGATCTTCGATGACAACTTTACGCATCATCTGACGAACGATTACCTCAAAGTGTTTGTCATTGATCTTCACACCCTGTAAACGGTAAACTTCCTGCACCTCGTTAACAAGGTACTCCTGAACCATACTTGGTCCTTTGATTGAAAGAATATCGCTTGGTGTGATTGCTCCATCTGATAACGGATCACCTGCCTTTGTAAAGTCATTATCCTGAACAAGGATATGTTTCGAAAGTGGAACAAGATATTTTTTCACTTCACCATCGCGTGATGTAATGATCACCTCTCTGTTACCACGTTTGATACCACCATAAGATACGATACCATCGATCTCAGATACTACAGCCGGGTTACTTGGATTACGAGCTTCGAATAATTCCGTTACACGAGGAAGACCACCGGTGATATCACCTGATTTACCTGTTGTACGTGGAATCTTAACCAGGATATCTCCTGACTGAAGCTTTTGTCCTTTGTTAACCATGACGTGAGCACCAACCGGAATGTTATATCCTTTGATCATCTCTTTCTTATCGTCTAAGATGCGGATCACAGGGTTCTTTGTCTTATCACGTGTTTCTATAATCACTTTCTCCTTGTAACCTGTTTGCTCATCGGACTCTTCACGGAAGGTAATACCTTCTTCGATATGTTCGAATTCAACTTTTCCGGGGAACTCAGTTAAGATAACGGCGTTGAACGGATCCCAGTCACAAATGACGTCACCTTTTTCTACCATTACTTTATCTTTCAGATACAACTTCGCTCCGTAAGGGATATTTGCAGTCATCAATACAACTCCGGTATTCGGATCAACGATTCTGAATTCGCCTGAACGGCCAATTACAACTTCGTGAGTCTTATTACCATCTTTGAATGAAACTGTTTTTACTTCTTCTAATTCAAGACGACCACCAAATTTAGCTTTCAATTCAGATTCAGATGCACCTTTCTGGGCAACACCACCGACGTGGAACGTACGAAGTGTAAGCTGTGTTCCCGGCTCACCGATCGACTGTGCGGCAATTACACCTACAGCTTCACCTTTCTGAACCATTCTTCCTGATGCAAGGTTACGGCCATAACATTTAGCACATACTCCTCTTTCTGATTCACATGTCAATACTGAACGGATCTCTACTGTTTCAATAGGAGACTCTTCAATGATTGTCGCTTTCTCTTCTGTGATCTCTTTTCCATTCTCAACGATCAATTCGTTTGTAAGCGGATGGAAAATATTGTGTAACGATACACGACCCAAAATACGATCGTACAACGATTCAACAACTTCTTCATTATTCTTAAGTGCTGTCTCAGCCAGACCACGTAATGTTCCACAATCAGTATCAGTAATGATAACGTCCTGTGCAACGTCAACCAAACGACGAGTAAGATAACCCGCATCGGCTGTTTTAAGGGCAGTATCGGCAAGACCTTTACGTGCACCGTGAGTAGAAATGAAATACTCAAGGATAGAAAGACCTTCTTTAAAGTTAGAAAGAATCGGGTTCTCGATGATCTCTCCACCTGATGATCCACTCTTCTGTGGTTTGGCCATCAATCCACGCATTCCACCTAACTGACGGATCTGTTCTTTCGAACCACGGGCTCCGGAGTCAAGCATCATGAAGATAGAGTTGAAACCTTGTTTGTCTGTTGACAATTGTTTCATCAACGTTTCTGTGATACGTGAACTTGTACGTGTCCAGATATCGATGATCTGATTGTAACGCTCGTTGTAAGTGATGAATCCCATGTTGTAGTTTGCCAACACTTCTTCCACTTCTGCATTTGCTTTACCAACTAATTCCTGCTTAACATCAGGGATTTTAACATCTTCAAGGTTGAACGATAACGCTCCTTTGAAGGCCATTTTAAATCCAAGATCTTTGATATCATCAAGGAACTTCGCTGTCTTAGCAACACCGCATTGTTTCAGTACATCACCGATGATATCACGAAGTGCTTTCTTCGTCAACAAAGTATTGATGTAACCTGCTTCTTCAGGAACAACCTGATTGAAGAGGATACGACCAACAGTTGTTTTGATCATCGTAGGTTTGTATCCATCAGGAGTCCATAATTGAATACGCACTTCAATTGCAGCGTGTAATTCAACACGACCTTCATTCAATGCGATAATTACTTCTTCAGGAGAATAGAATTTCATTCCTTCACCTTTTACAATACGGTCTGCATCCGTTTTTCTTTCTTTCGTGATGTAGTATAATCCGAGTACCATGTCCTGAGAAGGAACTGTTACCGGAGCACCGTTTGCAGGGTTTAGGATATTATGTGATGCAAGCATCAACATCTGTGCTTCAAGGATAGCCGCATGTCCAAGTGGAACGTGAACGGCCATTTGATCACCGTCAAAATCGGCGTTGAAGGCAGTACAAACCAATGGATGCAATTGAATCGCTTTTCCTTCGATCAATTTCGGCTGGAAAGCCTGGATACCTAATCTGTGGAGTGTCGGGGCACGATTCAGAAGAACAGGATGTCCTTTCAAAACGTTCTCTAAGATATCCCACACAAGAGGATCTTTACGGTCAACTATTTTCTTCGCAGACTTCACTGTCTTTACAACACCACGCTCGATCATCTTACGAATGATGAATGGCTTGAAAAGTTCAGCTGCCATATCTTTTGGCAATCCGCATTCGTGTAATTTTAATTCAGGTCCAACGACGATCACAGAACGAGCTGAATAATCGACACGTTTACCTAATAAGTTCTGACGGAAACGACCTTGCTTACCTTTCAATGAATCTGAAAGTGATTTCAAAGCACGGTTCGATTCAGTCTTAACTGCGTTTACTTTTCTTGAGTTATCGAATAATGAATCGACAGCCTCTTGAAGCATACGTTTTTCATTACGAAGGATCACATCCGGCGCTTTGATCTCCAATAATCGTTTCAAACGATTGTTACGGATAATCACACGACGATAAAGATCATTCAGATCGGAAGTTGCAAAACGACCACCATCAAGAGGAACGAGTGGACGAAGTTCAGGTGGAATAACAGGAACAACTTTTACGATCATCCATTCCGGACGATTCTCAATGTGCTCCACTGCCGAACGGAAAGCTTCTACAACATTCAAACGCTTCAATGCTTCGTTCTTACGTTGCTGAGAAGTTTCATTGCTCGCCTGGTGACGAAGGTTGTAAGATAATTCATCAAGATTCAAACGAGATAAAAGATCATACAATGCCTCAGCTCCCATCTTAGCGATGAAACGATTCGGATCGTTTTCATCAAGATGTTGATTATCTTTTGGAAGATTTTCAAGGATCGTTAAATATTCATCTTCTGTTAGGAAGTCAAGATAGTTGATTCCATCAGCAGCTTTTACACCTGCTTGAATAACCACATATCTTTCGTAATAGATGATCATGTCAAGCTTCTTTGTAGGAAGTCCTAACAGATAACCGATCTTATTCGGTAATGAACGGAAGTACCAGATATGTGCAACAGGAACTGTAAGGGTAATATGACCCATACGCTCACGACGCACTTTTTTCTCTGTTACTTCTACTCCACAACGGTCACAAACGATTCCTTTGTAACGGATACGCTTGTATTTACCGCAATGACATTCCCAGTCTTTTACAGGTCCGAAGATACGCTCACAGAATAATCCGTCGCGCTCCGGTTTGTATGTCCGGTAATTGATGGTTTCAGGTTTCAACACCTCGCCGCTTGACTGCTCCAGAATATTTTCCGGAGAAGAAAGGCTGATGATTATCTTACTGAAATTCGATTTAATTTTTATTTCTTTTCTGCTTGCCATCTGTGTTAATTTTTTGGTTGATGATTAAAATGAATGATGAAAAAGTGTTCAACACTTAATTTTTTCATTCAACCTTATTCAAGTGTTATCTTCAGACAAAGTCCGCGAAGTTCATGTAGTAATACATTGAACGATTCAGGGATTCCCGGTACCGGAAGATTATCACCTTTAACAATTGCTTCATAAGTTTTCGCACGGCCGATAACATCATCAGATTTCACTGTGAGGATCTCCTGGAGAATGTTTGCTGCACCAAATGCTTCGAGTGCCCAAACCTCCATCTCACCGAAACGCTGACCACCGAATTGCGCCTTACCACCCAACGGTTGCTGAGTAATGAGAGAGTATGGTCCGATTGAACGAGCGTGCATTTTATCATCAACCATGTGACCAAGTTTCAACATATAGATCACACCTACTGTTGCAGGTTGATCAAAACGATCACCGGTTCCACCGTCGTATAGATAAGTACTTCCGAATTTAGGAAGGTTAGCTTTTGTTACATATTCATCGATCTGCTCAATTGATGCACCATCAAAGATCGGAGTAGCGAATTTAATTCCTAATCTCAATCCTGCCCAACCTAAGATCGTTTCATAGATCTGTCCAAGGTTCATACGGGAAGGTACACCAAGTGGGTTAAGAACGATATCAACCGGTGTTCCGTCTTCAAGGTAAGGCATGTCCTCATCGCGAACGATTCTGGCTACGATACCTTTATTTCCGTGACGACCGGCCATCTTATCTCCAACTTTAAGTTTACGTTTTTTAGCGATATAAACTTTCGCTAACTGAACGATACCCGCAGGTAGTTCATCACCTACTGTTAAAGCAAATTTCTTACGCTTGAACAATCCGGAGATATCATTAAACTTAATTGTGTAGTTATGCAGTAATTGCTTGATCTGATCGTTCTTCTCTTTATCAGTTGTCCACTTATCAGCATTAACGTTATCATAGTTAATTTCTGAAAGCATCTTCTGAGTAAACTTAGCACCTTTAGCGATGATCACTTCTTTGAAGATGTCAGTAACACCTTGAGAAGTTTTTCCGCTTACAAGTACAAAAAGTTTATCGATCAGTTTTTCTTTAAGATCAGCGATCTCGATCTGATATTCTTTATCAAGTTTTTCGATCAGAACTTTTTCATCGTTCTTCTGAGTCTTGTCTTTGGCAATAACGCGTGAGAACAAACGCTTATCGATTACAACACCTTTTACTGAAGGTGGAACTTTCAACGATGCATCTTTTACATCACCTGCTTTATCACCGAAGATAGCACGAAGTAATTTTTCCTCCGGTGAAGGATCAGTTTCTCCTTTTGGAGTGATCTTACCGATCAGAATATCACCTTCCACTACATCAGCACCAACACGGATCAAACCATGCTCATCAAGTTCGCGGGTTGCTTCTTCACTTACGTTAGGAATATCAGCAGTCAATTCTTCCATTCCACGTTTTGTGTCACGGACTTCAAGACTGTACTCATCAACGTGAATTGATGTAAAGATATCTTCACGAATGACTCGTTCAGAGATCACGATAGCATCCTCAAAGTTATTTCCTTTCCAAGGCATGAAGGCAACCTGTAGGTTACGTCCAAGTGCTAATTCACCATTCTGTGTTGCATAGCCCTCGCAAAGAACCTGACCTCTTTTCACCTTTTGTCCTTTAATGACAATTGGTTTTAAGTTGATACAAGTATTCTGATTTGTTTTCTGGAATTTTATCAGGTTGTAGGTCTTCACATCATCTTCGAAGCTCACTAATTTTTCGTTTTCCTTTCGGCTGTAACGAATAGTGATTTCAAGAGCGTCAACATATTCAACCACACCATCACCCTCTGCATTGATCAATACACGCGAGTCACGGGCAACCAATCCTTCAAGTCCAGTTCCTACGATAGGAGCTTCAGGGCGAAGTAATGGAACAGCCTGACGTTGCATGTTCGATCCCATCAGGGCACGATTGGCATCATCATGTTCAAGGAATGGAATCAGTGAAGCGGCGATTGATGCGATCTGGTTAGGAGCGACATCCATTAGATTCACCTTCGACGGTTCAAGAACCGGGAAGTCACCTAATTCACGGGCTTTCACTTTAAGGTCGATGAAGTTTCCTTTATCATCGATCTTAGCATTCGCTTGAGCAATTACTTTATTATCTTCTTCTTCTGCTGTCAGATAAATAACACCTTTTTCAACATCCACTTTTCCTTCCGTAACTGTACGATAAGGTGTTTCGATGAAACCAAGATTATTGATCTTAGCATAAACGCAAAGAGAGGAGATCAAACCGATATTCGGACCTTCCGGCGTTTCAATTGTACACAAACGACCGTAGTGCGTATAGTGAACGTCACGAACCTCGAAACCTGCTCTTTCGCGAGAAAGACCGCCGGGCCCAAGTGCAGACAAACGACGCTTGTGAGTGATCTCAGCAAGAGGGTTGGTCTGATCCATGAATTGAGAAAGCTGATTGGTTCCGAAGAATGAATTGATAACCGAAGACAATGTCTTCGCATTGATCAAATCTGCGGGAGTGAACACTTCATTATCACGCACGTTCATTCTTTCACGAATGGTACGAGCCATACGCGCAAGTCCGACACCGAACTGAGAATACAATTGTTCTCCCACGGTACGTACACGACGGTTTGATAAGTGATCAATATCATCGACCTCCGCTTTAGAGTTGATCAACTGGATCAACTGGCGAATGATCTCAATGATATCTGATTTGGTAAGGACACGCGTATCTTCCGCGATCTCCAGACCTAATTTTTTATTTATTCTGTAACGACCTACGTCACCAAGATCATATCTTTTATCTGAGAAGAATAACTTATCGATAATTCCACGAGCTGTTTCTTCATCAGGTGGTTCAGCATTACGAAGCTGACGATAGATATGTTCAACGGCTTCTTTCTCAGAGTTAGAAGTATCTTTCTGAAGCGTGTTGTAGATGATCGCGTAATCATTTGTATTCACATCCTCTTTGTGAAGGATGATCGACTTGACACCTGATTCGACGATAAGTTCCAGGTGATGATCTTCAACGACTGTTTCACGTTCGATGATCACTTCATTTCTTTCGATAGAAACTACTTCACCAGTATCCTCATCAACGAAATCTTCCACCCATGTTTTCAAAACACGAGCAGCAAGACGGCGGTTTAGAGCGTTTTTGATTCCGGATTTTGTTACTTTGAATTCATCGGCAAGACCGAAGATTTCAAGGATATCTTTATCCGTTTGGTAGCCAATGGCACGTAGCAAAGTCGTAACCGGGAATTTCTTCTTACGATCGATGTAAGCATACATGACATTGTTGATATCTGTAGCGAATTCGATCCAAGAACCCTTGAATGGAATTACACGTGCAGAATAAAGTTTAGTTCCGTTTGCATGGCGACTTTGTCCGAAGAACACGCCCGGAGAACGGTGAAGCTGAGATACCACTACACGTTCAGCACCATTGATAACGAATGTACCTTTTGGTGTCATGTACGGAATAGTTCCCAGATACACATCTTGAACGATGGTTTCGAAATCCTCATGCTCAGGATCTGTACAATACAATTTCAACTTAGCTTTCAGCGGAACGCTGTAAGTTAGTCCACGCTCAATACATTCTTCTAGAGAATATCTTGGCGGATCGATAAAGTAATCGAGAAATTCTAGTACGAAATTATTTCTTGAATCAGTGATTGGAAAATTCTCACTGAAAACTTTGTACAAACCTTCTTTTTGACGGTTGTCGGAAGTGGTTTCAAGCTGGAAAAAATCCTGGAATGACTTCAGCTGTATATCCAGAAAGTCAGGGTAATCGATCGTATGTCCGATCGTTGCAAAGCTGATTCTGTTTTTTTGAATTAGATTGTTGGACACGGGAGTTTTTTTGATTTAAAGTTAATTTCTAATGGAATTCATCACGTCTGAAGAATCACCTATTAAAAAAGGATATAGACCTTACCCGATTTTTGGTCCGGTAAGGTCTATAAATATTAGCAATTAGTAGCTGATACCTTATTTAACTTCAACTTCAGCTCCTGCTTCTTCTAATTGTTGTTTAATTGAATTTGCTTCTTCTTTAGAAACACCTTCTTTAACCGCCTTTGGTGCGCCATCAACTAGATCTTTCGCTTCTTTCAAGCCTAGTCCAGTCATTTCTTTTACAAGCTTAACGATGTTAAGTTTTGCTCCACCCGGTGCTTTTAAGATCACATCAAAAGATGTTTTTTCAGCTGCAGCTTCTCCGCCACCGCCACCACCTGCAGCAACAGCTACAGCAGCAGCAGCAGGCTCGATGCCATACTCATCCTTCAGGATCTTTGCTAGTTCGTTAACTTCTTTAACAGTCAGGTTAACTAACTGATCTGCGAATGCTTTTAAATCTGCCATTTTTATAGAATTTAATTTGTTAATTTTTACGTTTGATTTGATTAATGAAATTGGGTACTGGAAGCATTAGGGGTATTAACAGCTTATCCTTTTTCAGGACGCTCAGATAATGTTTTAAGTATTCCTGCAAGTTTGCCACCACTGCTTTTAAGGCCGGAGATAACATTTTTAGCAGGAGATTGTAACAGACCGATGATGTCACCGATAAGTTCATTTTTAGATTTGATGTTCGCAAGTGTCTCAAGTTGATTGTCGCCTAAGAACACTGCTGTGTCGATATAAGCACCTTTCAAAATCGGACGATCACCTTTTTTACGAAAGTCTTTGATCAATTTCGCAGGACTGTTTCCAACTTCTGAAAACAACAAGGCGCTTGTTCCTTTCAATGCAGCAAACATACCTTCGTATGCATCAGCATTGCTTTTCTCCATAGCTTTACGGATCAGTTTATTTTTTGCTACCAGCATTTTTACATCTTTATTGAAACAAAGACGGCGAAGGTCATTGATCTTCGATACCGGTAATGCTGATGTATCAGCGATGTAAACGTTTGGATATTTATTGAGGAGTTCCGCAATCTCTCCAATGATTACGTCTTTTTCTTCTCTTTTCATTTTTGTAATGTGTTAAATGATTAAACCCTAAGGGTGATTAAGAAATTGATTTAGTATCGATCATTACTGAAGGGCTCATTGTGCTCGACAGGTATACACTTTTCATGTATGTTCCTTTCGCTGCAGATGGCTTTAGTTTGATGATCGTGTTGAGTAGTTCAGAAGCATTTTCTTCCAGTTTCTTAGCATCAAAAGATACTTTTCCAACTGATGCATGAATACTTCCCTGCTTGTCAACTTTGAAATCGATTTTACCGGCTTTCACTTCTCTTACTGCTTTACCAACATCAGTTGTAACAGTTCCGGTCTTCGGATTCGGCATCAAGTTACGTGGCCCAAGTACTTTACCCAGTTTACCCACTTTACCCATTACACTCGGCATAGTAATAACTACATCGATGTCTGTCCAGCCTTGTTCAATTTTCTGAATGTAATCGTCCAATCCAACGAAATCAGCTCCGGCTTCTTTCGCCTCAGCTTCTTTGTCAGGAGTACAAAGTACAAGTACTTTTTTCGTCTTTCCTGTTCCGTGTGGAAGTGTTACGACACCACGAACCATTTGATTGGCTTTCCGTGGATCTACGCCTAAACGAATGCTTAGGTCTACTGATGCATCAAACTTTGTATACGTTACGTCTTTGATGATCTTTGAAGCTTCTGCTAAAGAGTATGACTTTGTTTGGTCAACTTTTGCAATTGCTTGCTTTCTTTTTTTACTGACTTTTGCCATTGAATTAAAGTTTTGAAGTAGTAACGGGATTGATAGGATCGCCCCCTCCTTCGGTGAGTTACCAGGACTCTGTCCTGGTAATATTTATTTTACCTCTGTCCTGGTTATATTTATGATGTCAGGACAGAGTCCTGACATCACAGAGTCCTGACTACTTCAATGGACTATCACCTGTTACAGTAACACCCATACTCCGTGCAGTTCCTGCTACCATGCTCATCGCTGATTCAATTGTGAAGCAGTTTAAGTCAGGCATTTTGTTTTCAGCTACTGAACGAACTTGTTCCCAGGTTACAGAACCAACCTTGTTACGGTTAGATTCTTTTGATCCACTTTTGATCTTTGCAAGGTCCATGATCTGAACTGCAGCAGGTGGAGTTTTGATTACAAACTCAAATGATTTATCTGTATAAACAGTGATGATTACCGGAAGAACTTTTCCCGGTTGGTCCTGCGTACGAGCGTTGAACTGCTTGCAGAATTCCATGATGTTTACACCCTTTGCACCTAAAGCCGGTCCGATCGGAGGTGCAGGATTTGCTGCGCCGCCTTTAACCTGCAATTTTATGTATGTGCCTATTTCTTTTGCCATTGGAATATTAAATTCTGTATGATGATCGGATCTCTCTTTTCATCAGTACATATTTGTTTAACTGATTATATACTGAAATTGGATTCACCTCATCTGATTTGCGGGGAAGGATTTGGAAGCAATCCGCCGAACAGAAGCATGAATCAATTCTATTACTCTTTTTCTACTTGCATATAGCTAAGTTCAAGTGGAGTTTTTCTTCCAAAGATCTTAACCATTACTTTCAATTTCTTTTTCTCTTCGTTGATCTCTTCAATTACTCCTGAGAAGCTATTAAATGGACCATCGATTACTTTTACTGTTTCACCAACTACATAAGGCACTGACATTACCGCTTCGCTATCGGCCAATTCATCCATCTTACCTAGTATCCGATTCACTTCTGACTGACGTAATGGAGCAGGTGGTTCGCCTTTTGCACCAAGGAAAGAGATCACACCTGTGACGCTTTCTATAATGTGAGGAATTTCACCTGTAAGAGCCGCTTCGATCAATACATATCCCGGAAGAATGTTTCTCTCTTTGCTGACTTTCTTTCCGTTTCTTATCTGATAGAACTTTTCAGTTGGAATTAAAACTTGTGCGACATAGTCGGTAAGCTTTAATCGGTTTATTTCAGATTCGATATACTGTTTTACCTTCTTCTCTTTTCCACTGATGGCCCGAACAACATACCATTTGCGAACCAGTTCCTTTTGTGATTGTGCTTCTGCCATGGTATTTTAGTATTATCCGATCATTTTATAGAATAGATTCATGATTGACTGAAACCCGGCATCCATGATGAAGATCATTATACCGATGATCACAGTAGAGACCATTACGATGATTACACTGCTTTGCAGTTCTTCACGTGTAGGCCAGCTAACTTTCTCAGTCAGTTCAGTATAACTATCTTTTATATAAGCGGTTATTTTGCTCATTTGAAGTTTTTTCGAGCTCCTATGGAGTTCTTGGTTTAGCACGGGTGGAGAGACTCGAACTCCCAGCCAACGGTTTTGGAGACCGCTACTCTACCAATTGAGCTACACCCGTTTACTATTTTCCTAATTGGCAGTAAACCACAGACGGTTTCCCGCCTGTGGTTTATTGGAATTATTTCAATTATTTAAGTACTTCAGTTACCTGACCTGCACCTACAGTACGGCCACCTTCGCGAATCGCAAAACGCAGACCTTTATCCATAGCTACCGGCTGGATCAACACAACAGTAATCGTTACGTTATCACCTGGCATTACCATCTCACGTCCTTCAGGTAGAGTGATCTCTCCTGTAACGTCAGTTGTACGAAGGTAAAATTGCGGACGGTATTTGTTGTGGAATGGAGTATGACGTCCACCTTCTTCTTTTTTCAATACATAGATCTCAGCTTTGAATTCAGTGTGAGGAGTAATTGAACCCGGTTTTGCGACAACCATACCACGACGGATATCAGTTTTCTCAATACCACGTAACAAGATTCCAACGTTATCACCAGCTTCTCCACGATCAAGGATCTTACGGAACATCTCAACACCTGTACAAACAGACTTGATAGTTTTTTCCTGCATACCAATGATATCAACCTCATCACCTGTGTTGATCACACCACGCTCGATACGACCAGTTGCAACTGTACCACGACCTGTGATCGAGAATACATCTTCTACCGGCATAAGGAATGGCTTGTCAACTTCACGTGGAGGAATTGGAATAAATGTATCTACAGCTTCCATCAATTCAAGAATTTTTGGAACCCATTTATCATCTAAGTTCAATCCACCTAATGCAGAACCACGGATTACCGGAGTTGCTGCACCATCGAATTGATAGAAACTAAGTAGGTCACGGATTTCCATCTCTACTAAGTCAAGTAATTCAGGATCGTCAACCATATCCACTTTGTTCATGAATACAACGATCTTTGGAACACCTACCTGACGAGCAAGAAGGATATGTTCACGAGTTTGTGGCATCGGACCATCAGTCGCAGCCACAACTAAAATAGCACCGTCCATCTGGGCAGCACCTGTAACCATGTTTTTCACATAATCCGCGTGACCAGGACAGTCAACGTGTGCATAGTGACGATTCGCAGTCGAATATTCAACGTGTGCTGTATTGATAGTAATACCACGCTCTTTTTCTTCCGGAGCGTTATCGATTGAATCAAATGAACGAAGCTCGGCCCAACCTTTAGAAGCCAAAACGGTAGTGATGGCTGCTGTTAAAGTTGTTTTACCGTGGTCAACGTGACCGATAGTCCCAACGTTTACATGGGGCTTGGAACGGTCGAATTTTTCTTTTGCCATTGCAATGAGTTATTAGAGGTTAATGTTTTGTTGAGTTTATATAAAGTTGTACTTAAGATCGTAAAACTGCTGAAGAGGGAA
>JAYUWA010000376.1:0-4922 GCA_043753795.1 Bacteroidota bacterium
AGTTAAAATAAAAGCTATAAAAAGTGCGTACCGGATATAATACTTTCCCGATAAAAGATAGTTCATTGGGGTGTGGAAATTAACTTATTACAAAAGTACAAAAAGCCCGTGCCATTAGGTACTTAATTTGCTGAATTACCATACATTATCTGATAATAATTGCAGATTTCAGACAAATGATCTATTCCCAGCGGAAAAAGCGCACAGCCGCTGCATAAACTACAACACCCCAAAGCCCTAAAATCAGCAATTGTGGCGAAATTTCAGCCAATCCGGCTCCTTCGAATGCAACTAAACGCAAGGCATCATTGAGATAGGTCAATGGAAGAATTTTGCTGATGATCTGAAGCCATTGTGGAAAAGCGTCTATTGGGAAAAAAGTCCCACACAGCAAAAACTGAGGTAATGTGATGATGTTTGCAATGGGCGGGATAACATTCTCTGATTTTGCAATTCCGGAAACTACAAATCCAAATCCCATGAAAACAATTAATCCAAGTGCCGACAATAGCAGCATAACGATCGCTGTCCATAGTCCGTGAATTAATGTGAATCCAAATACGTAATGTCCGATAAACAAAATAACAGACGAGCCCAGCAACTGAAATACAAGACGGCTCAGCGCTTCACCTAAAATTATATACGGTCGTTTAATTGGAGTTGCAAAAAAACGTTTCAGCACCATCGTCTGACGTAAAGAGAAAAACACAAATGCTGTTCCGAAAACTGCTGCACTCAAAATAGAAAATCCAAGTTGCCCTGGTAAAATGAAATCGATCATCTTGTATTCTCTGCCGGTAACTTTTGTTTCACGCAACTCTGTTGGGCGTGTAGTTTCACGTGCAACGGCAATCGTATTGTTGTCGATGTGTCGTGAAACATTTTTGTAATATTCCAGATTCTGTTTGTCAACAAGATTCGAAATCAACGAGCGAACAAACATTCCTTTCTCCCGCGAAGCCTGTGACGTTATTATTTCTACTACTTCCAATCCGGATCCATTTACGTGATCGAATTTTAGAATTGCATCGACCCGGCCTCTGTTCAGTCGTTCATTTAAATCGACGATAGAAATATTCTGCTTCAATTTTATTCCAGGAGAATTGATAAATGAATTATAGATCGTTCCGGTTGTATCGCTTTCCGGATCAATTCCAACTTCCATCTTTATGCTGTTGCCATTTATAAAACCAAATGCAACTATGAACACCAATGGAAAGGCAATACTGAAAATAACAGCAGAAGGATTTCTTATAATTGAACGAAAGCTTGCTACAGCAATTGCCTTCATTGCCCGGATCTGGCTGTATTTGTTTTTTTGCTGCATCTTATTGGTCCCTCCATTCATATCCGGTGAGCGAAAGAAAAACATCTTCCAGATTAGCACTCTTCACTTCTTTCTTCCTTTCAAAACCCGAAGCAAGAAGCTTGTCGATCAGTTTTTCCGGAGAGTCGAGCGAAATGATCTTTCCTTTTTCTATAATTGCTACTCTATCACAAAGAATTTCCGCTTCATCCATATAATGGGTTGTGATAACAACTGTTGTTCCTTTGGACCGGATCTCTTTTATCAGATCCCACAAATTCCTCCGCGCTTGCGGATCCAGTCCGGTAGTCGGTTCATCAAGAAAAACAATTTTGGGTTTATTGATCAGCGTCGTTGCAATTGAAAACCGCTGCTTTTGTCCACCTGAAAGTTCTTTGTATTTCGATTTGCTTCTTGTCTCTAGTCCGACCAATGCAAGCATTTCATAATTATCGATCGTTGTATTATAAAGTCCGGCAAAAAGATCCAGCAATTCATTCAACATCAGATTCGGATAATAATTTGCCGCCTGAAGTTGCACTCCAATTATTTGCTTGATTGAATTCGGGTCTTTGTCCAATGAAAATCCATCAACGGATACAGAACCCGATGTCTTCACCCGCAATGTTTCTATTATCTCCAGTGTAGTAGTTTTTCCTGCTCCATTAGGACCAAGCAGACCAAAGATCTCTCCTTCAAAAACAGAAAAACTTATTCCATTAACAGCCTCAATTTCTTTGTAGTGCTTTACTAAATCTTTTACAACAATAATTTCCTGTTTGGACACGGGTAAAATTTTATGCGAAACTATTGTATTTTTTTGGGAAATCGAGTATATTTTTAAGCTTAACTGAAAACAACCAAGGTTGAAGAATTTGGGTTAAGATTAAAGGCAATATTGTGAGAGAGGTCTATGCGTGAAATCATTTGAAACAGACTTGAATTAGGGTAACTACTTTCAAAAGAATATTTTAATCATTAAGCAGTTATAATAAAAGACTTTCATGCCTTTTATTATTATACAAAAATCATATATAGCTGAAATAATAAATTTTTTATAAAAAGCTTAAAGTGTTTAAGGTGTGCTGTGTCTCACACCTTAAACCCTTTAAACCCTTTTATTCTCAAATTAAAAAAGGTCAAGCCCAAACACAATGACGCGTTTGACCCTTGACCTTTAACCCTTGACCTAATAAACTACCTGCTAAAACAAGTTCAGCCTGCTCATCAGATTGTCCTTATAACTTTTTCCGATTGGAATTCTATTGCCGTCAATGATGCAGGCATTTTCTTCCAATGCATTTATTTTTTCAAGTTGTACAATGTATGAACGATGCACGCGAGCGAAATTTAATTGCGGCAGCTTCGATTCAATGTCTTTCATTGAACTGTGAAGAATGAATTGTTCTTTTGAACTTGTCTTAATGATGACGTAATTATCCAAAGCTTCGATCCAAAGTATGTCCTGAAAATTTACTTTTACAAAACGAGAATCTTTCTTAACGAAGAAACTGTTGTTAGCATAAATGTTTTCAAGGAAATTGAAAAGGTTTTTATCTGTGCTCGTTTCCTGCACTGCATCTCGGCGGCCGGGTGAAGTCATTACAAATGCACAACCGTTGATCTTATTGTTTACAGTCAGGATCGGAAATGTATTTACAGATACTTTTTGTTCTGCTGCTCCATTTGAAATCGGAACCTCTGCATCGTTATCTTTCTTTGTTACATCGCCTACAACTGAATGTGCAAGTGTCTTAAATATATTTCTGGTGTCCTGATTACAGTTCTTCATTGCAATGGAAATATCTTTGCCGAGTGCTTCTTGTTTCAAGCAGCCTGTAAGTGTTTCAGCCATCTTATTCATGAAGATCACTTTCTCATTTGAATCGGTAATGATCACTGCAACTTCGAGACTGTCTAATGCAGCAGCAAAACGATTGCCTTTGTTCTGCATTTCCAGATCTTTTGTATACTTATAAAATGCAATCTCTATAGCTGTACGAATATCATCTTCCTCAAATGGCTTTATGATATAGCCATAAGGTTCGGTTAGTTTCGCCCGCTCTAAAGTTGTTTTGTCGGAGAAAGCCGTTAAGAATATAAATGGAATCTGATAGTGCTGGTGAATTTGTTCGGCAACCTGAATTCCATCGATCTCACTACTTTTCAAATTGATGTCGAGTAATAAAATATCCGGATTCAATTTCTCAATTGAATCGAGAGCCTTCTTTCCATTGGCAAACGGATCGAATGCTTCGTATCCGAGTTTTTTCAAAATTCGTTGAATGTCTTTTGCAACGATGATCTCGTCCTCAACAATCATTATTTTTAATGCTGCCATAGTTGGTTTTTCTAGTTAACTAAAACCTGAAAATAGTGTTTATAATTAGCCGTTGTGGCGGGGATACGTAAAAGATACTTCGAAAGTTGTACCTTTTTCACGTGAAACTTTCAATTCTCCGTCCAATTGACTGGTCAGTGCCTGAATCAATTGCATTCCAAGAGTTTCTGACTTTTCAAAATCCACGTTTTCGGGTAAGCCAATTCCGGAATCTGATAACTTCAGCGTAACTTTTCTAGCTTCTTTCCGGAGGTTGATCTCTATCTCTCCGGTCGTACTTCCGGGGAAGGCATACTTGTATGAATTTGAAACAACTTCGTTCACAAGCAAACCGCATGGCATAGCTGTATCCATATCCAGGCCAACATGATCACCGGTTACTTTAACATCGATACGTTCTGTTTTATCGCCATACGATTGATACAAATACTGACAAAGTTTTGAAGCATACTCGCCGAAATCGATCTCTGTTAATTCTTCAGCCTGATAAAACTTTTCGTGAACAAGTGCCATTGAACGAACGCGATTCTGTCCGTCTTGAACTGCTTTCAATGTATCTGCATCTTTAATGTATCCACTCTGTAAATTCAAAAGGCTGATGATGATCTGCAGATTGTTTTTTACACGGTGATGAATTTCTTTCAAGAGAACATCTTTCTCCTTCAATGATGCTTCTATCACACTCTGCATATTCTTTGTCGTAGTGAAATCAGTATCTACTACAACTATTTTCTTTACAATTCCATCTTCTCCGTAGATCGGAGTTAGTGTTGATGAAAGCCAGATGTTTTTAAGATTGTGTGTTGTTACATTACTCTGAAAGATCTTTGAGTGTTTGCTTTCAATTGCATCTTTTATCTCTGCATCAACATTGCTGTAAACATTGATCTCTGATAATTTTTTTCCAATGACCGTTTCTTTCTGCATGCCGATCAAACGAATGAAACCATCATTGACCCATTCTATCTCACCTGAAGAATCTGCAATTATTACTGAGTTGTCGGTTCTGCTGGCAACTAAAGAAAGTTTTTCTAATTCAAGATTTTTCTCACGCAACTGTCTAGTCTTAACCTCTACGCGCTCTTCTAAAAGTTTTCTCGTTCTGCGAAAAGTGCTGCTTCTCAGACGGAAATAAACATAGATCGTTCCCATGAACATAAGGAAACTGATTACAATGAGTATTACGTCGCGCCAAAAGGGTGTCATGTCCATTCTAAATTCAAGTACTTAATCTGTTGTTTACTTGAATTCTTGAAAAATGTTCTGGCAATTTTG